>CAXTDG010000201.1:0-8027 GCA_964242675.1 uncultured Chitinophagaceae bacterium | reverse complement strand
TTGCTTGGCGATTTTGTCTTGCACTAAAGAGGGGATACTGATGTTGTAATCGGCTGGTGCTACAGGGAAACTGCACTTGCTAATCAGGTGGCCACTTTGTACCTGAATGGTAGCAGGCGCTTCAACTGGTTTAGTAACGCCGTGCATCGTAAGCTGACCTTTTACGGTAACGTTGTAGGTGCCATCTTTTGCTGTATTTACATCACCGGTGTAGCTACCGGTAAAGCTTGCTTTTGGGTACTTATCACTCTCTACATATTTCTCATTGAAGTGTTCCTGCATCAGTTCTTTATCAAACAGAAAACTTTTCATTAATAAGGTAAAAGCTACATTTTTCGAAGTGGCATCTACAATAGCGTACACTTGGTTGTTAGTAGCTTTTATATCTTCCAGCGATGTTTTTGAATAAAAGGAAATGACACCATTGCGGGTCATAAATTTTTGTGCATGGGCGGTAATACAAAGGGCTGCTACTGCCGCAATCAAGAATGCTTTTTTCATAAAATTAATTTTAGATGTTGAATACAATTACTAGGTGACTGATAAGGTTTAGGGGAAATACTTTCAGTATAAATTGGGGGTATGTAGCTAATTATTTAATGCACCTCTGTTTATCCAGGATCTGATTTTATTAATATCGCATTCGGGAAGCTGGGCTGCATTTTGAGGCATAGGTGAAAAGCCGCTGGCGTGGGTAATGGCACCTAACAAACTGCCATTAGTTGCTACTGATTTTACATTTGTATAAGTGTCAAGATTTACGCCGCCAAATGCCCGGCCATTGCCATGGCAACTATAACAGTTGGCACTTAAGATAGGTAGCACATTTGCTGTAAATTTCATATTAACCGTATCGCAGGTTGGGCCGGTTGGTGTGTTGCTTTTTAGCGCTTGTTCGTTTTCTTTAGAGCAGGCTATAATAGCTGCACAAAAGAAGATAATAACAAAAAAGAGTAGTTGTTTTTTCATAAGATGTTGTTTAATAATTGACTCGTTTATTTTTTTGTAATGAGTACGGCATCCAGCACATTTACATCCATCAAAAAGCCAGCACATTTTCCTTTAATAGTTATGTTCTTACCTTGCTGAATTAATTCTGTACTGTTTGCAGCCATGCTACAATTAATACCGCCCATGGCTTCTTTTGCCGTGAGCAAAACAGAGCAAGCCGAATCTGTTTTTTGTACTTCCCCAACGGTGCCGGTTACTTCCAAAATTTTTCCTGCATACTTCTGGTTGGCAGCGGTTTCATTCGTTTCAAACTGGTGGTAAAGTTCATCTGCTGAAAGACTGAAATCCGTTTGCTGGCTGGCAGCTGTGGTACGTGGTTTCTGGTATAGGTAAATGCCCACAGCTATACCTATACACACGACTAACCCTATCGAAAGAAAAATTTTTTTTCGCATACAAATACTTTTTATGAATGCTAATGAATTAGAAAGATTTTATGTAGCCAATATTCACCCCGGTACTGCTGAGCGGTAGTTTAGCAATACCAATTCCTGATACCGGTAGCTTAGCATAAGGCTCTACCCGAAGGCTGCTTTGTTTACCTAATTTTACCTGATAACCACCACCTAATTGAAGAACAGAAAACCAGTTATTAGTAGAGTTGAAATATTCTTTTTCACCATAGTAATCCATGTTATACCGCTTGTACAAATAATAATACTCTTCTTTTTTCATTAGGTAAGACGATAAGCCTGCTGCAACGTACCAGTGGCCTTTGTTTTTGCTACTAAAGTGGTACTGCACATTCAATGGAATTTCTAACATGTCGCAGTAGCCATTTATATGCGAAACCTGCGTATGCATTGGTAGTTGTAAATTATCTATAGACGCATATTCACCTTCAGAATAATAAATTTTGTGGTTCCAGAGCAGGCCGGTTTCTACTGCCCAATGCTTGCCAAAGCGGTAGCCTGCTACTAAACCTGCATTGTAACCAGTGCCACCAGTTCGGGTTGATTTTACAACGCTATAATCTGGTCCGGCAACAATGCCTGCATAGAAATGTGCTTTTAGCTTCTCTTGCTCTTTAAGTTGTTTTTTTTGTGCGATTGTAGCTTGTGTGTTGCTATCCTTTAGAGCTGCTTTTTTTACAATTGCTGGTGTTGTATCTGGCTGTTGTCGAGCTATTTGTGTGGCATTGGTTATAGCATCTTTAATAGCACTATCGTTTTTAAGGTTATCAAAATCTTGATCTGCTATAGGTTTATTGCTGTTTTTTAGAGAAGCTGTTTGACCACTTTTTATTATGGCAACATCCTGGGTTGAATTGCTATTAATAGAGCTATTCAACTTATTATTAATGCTTTTATTTTTTTTCTGCTGCAATGCATTTGCCTGACCATTAACAGGCTGTTGGTTTTCAATAACTACCTTTTTACTGTTTAGTAGAAGACTACTGCCTGTACCATTGTCTACTTGCTGATTAGTTGAAGCATCCTTCCTAATTACTACATCTTCTTTTGTTGGTTGAGCAGGGGAAGATGTATTGTTAGTGGCTAGTGTGGTTCTCTTAATAGTTAAGTCTGCCGAACTGGAATCACTTTCTATTGCTGCTCTCTTTTGATCTGGTAAATCTTGTGTAGCCAGTTTGCCATTGGTGCCGGTGTGCTGTGTAGCCAGTTGTGTATTTTCTTTCACCACATTTTTGTCCTGATGATCGCAAATGAAGGGTAAGAAGATGAGTAGCAGCAACAGCCAGGCAAAATGCCGCCCACGTCCCTTTTTAGAAGGAACCTCAGCCTCTTCCAGTTGTATTCGCTGCTGTAGTTTGTCAAAATCAGCCCCCTGCGTATTCAACGGATAGTTGTCCGCTGCCTGGCGAAACAGGTGGTCCATATCGTCGTTTACAGGTTGCATACGTTTGCCATAGGTGTATCTTTATGAATCAATTTTTTTAAATGCTCTCTAGCTTTCGACAGGTTCGATTTGCAGGTACCCACTGTAATACCTAGCTGCTCCGCAATTTCGTGGTGGGCAAAACCATCAATTACATGCATATTGAACACTGCCCGGTAAGATGGTGGTAACTTACGTACCTGCTCTATCAACTCCTTATATAAAACATTCTGATCGCTTTGCTGGGCCGGATCGGCAGGCTCCCAGGTATGCTCAGGTATATATCCAATCTCTGGTGTCATGTGGTTGCGGCGTAGTTCATCTATGGCTGTATTCACCATTATGCGCCGCATCCAACCCATAAGCATCATTTCTACATCCTCCGCTTTTTTACACTCAAACCGGTTCAGGTTTTTAAACACTTTTATAAAACCATCATTGGCTATATCTACGGCCTTATCGTAGCGGAAGATGTATCGGAACGCAATCTTCAGCGCATAGCCGTAATAATGCTCGTACAAGGCCTTTTGGCACTTACGGTCATTATTGATGCATCCTTCCACTATGGACAGAAGATTTTTCAATACTGATAGCTTGCTCTGGTTTCAAGAAAGGTAATACGGGAAGCAATAGAAAGGGGTTGCCTGCGAAATAATATTTTTTTGTAGAGACGTACGGCTGTATGTCTCTACACCCATAAACTACACCCAACAAGGGAATACCCTGTTGATTTTGGGTATTTTTAGTACTGATTATTGGTTAATCTTACCAATTAAATATTAGCATTTCCGTTGCTTCATACCTGCCTTCTGTCAACTGCTTTCTGCCCTTTGAACAGTATCTTTACGGGATGATTTTTTCGAGTACGTTATTGGAAAATGCAGTGAACGAAATAAGCCGCCTGCCGGGTATTGGCAAGAAAACAGCACTGCGATTGGTGCTGCACCTTTTAAAGCAGGAAGAGCCGCAGGTAGAAGCTTTGAGCGAAGCACTTTTGAACATGCGGCGGGATAGTAAATTCTGCCGCCGGTGCAATAATATCAGCGATACGGAACTATGTAATATTTGCCAGGATACCAGCCGCAAGCAACGCCTGATTTGCGTGGTGGAGAACATTCGGGATGTGATGGCTATTGAAAGTACGCAGCAGTATAGTGGCTTGTACCATGTGCTGGGTGGGGTTATTTCTCCATTGGATGGTATTGGCCCCGACCAGCTAGGAATATCGCTGCTGATAGACCGGGTGAAAAAGGAAGAAACAGAGGAAATAATTTTTGCACTGAGCCCTAATATTCAGGGCGATACGACGCTGTACTACATACAAAAGCAACTACAACAGCAGCCGGTAAAAATTACGACCATCAGCCGAGGCATTGCCTTTGGCGGCGAACTGGAGTATGCCGACGAGATGACGCTAGCCCGCAGCATTGCTAATCGCCAGCCGGTAGATCAGTACGTGAAAGCGTAAACTGATTTTAGCGTTGTGAATGACGGATTGTTTCATATTGCACTCCCAAAGCCTAAGTTGATACGTTTAATTTAGCTATCATTTATTTCCTGTTGCCTTTTATGAAACCTATTTTAAAAAAAATACTAATAGCCGTTGTACTGCTTATTTCTATTGCGTTAGTATATGGGCTGTATCAATGGTTTAAACCTGCCCGCAATGTGCAGAAGGAAAGTGCAGTAATAATAACTGCCCCAGCATTATACAAAGCTTTTCAGGCAAATGAAAAAGACCCACAGTATTTGGATAAAGCGGTGCAGGTAAGCGGCACTATAGCAGAAACCAAGACGAACCAGGCAGGCAAAACAGTCTGCATTCTGCAGACAGATGATCTGATTTTTGGGATTAACTGCACCTTTAAGAAAAATACAACACTGCAACCGCAGCAGCAAGTTGTTATCAAGGGCTTGTGTACCGGATATTTGTCGGGTGCT
Source organism: uncultured Chitinophagaceae bacterium (assembly GCA_964242675.1). GTDB lineage: Bacteria > Bacteroidota > Bacteroidia > Chitinophagales > Chitinophagaceae > JAZKFT01. Next base: position 3,239 of record CAXTDG010000201.1, on the reverse strand, counting down.
GATGTGGTGCTGATTGACTGCGAGGAATTGAAGTAAGAGGCGACCAGTAAAAACACGTTGGCAATAAGAACGATGAAAAAATTGTTTTGCCTGATGGCTGCCGTTTTATTTGCCGCTGCTGCTTATAGCCAAGTTTGGTTTACCCGCAATGGTAAGATTTCCTTTTTCTCCAGTACGCCGGTAGAAGACATTAAAGCCGAAAACAATGAAAGCGTTTCTACCTTGAATGCAGCTAATGGCGAACTGAGTTTTCAAACGCTCATCAAAGGTTTCGTGTTTCCTAAGGCTACCATGCAGGAGCATTTCAATGGTGCTCAATATCTTAATAGCGATCAGTTTCCGCAATCGTCTTTCAAGGGAACCATCGCAGATTTTAAAGCGGTGAATTTGAAAAAGGATGGCACATACCCGGTGAAGGTGCAGGGCAATCTTACCTTGCATGGCATTACCAAACCAATAAATACCACAGGTACTATTACTGTTTTGAAAGGTGTTATAAGCACTAAATCTACTTTTAAAATAAACCGGGAAGAATATGGTGTAGTGGTGCCTGCCTACGCTGGTAGCAAAATTGCCAAAGACATAGAAATAACGGTTGACTGCACCTATACCGGCCAGAGGGCTGTGAAGCTAAATAGCAAGCAAACAAAGCAGAACGTAGCAAGTGCCACAGCTAATGTTAGAAGAAGTGTTCTGGTTGTCTAAGTACTTCAGGTTAAAAGTATTTATGGCTTGTACAAGTGGATAGATTGCCCCACCAGCTTCCATTCGCCTTTTATTTTTTCCAGCATCCGCATTTCATACGAGTAGCTTTTACTACTATCGGCTGCGGTGGATACTTCATTGTGGCTTACCCAGGCGGAGTTGCCCGTAATACTCATTTTGTAATTGCTGGCTACTGCGTAGCCACCTTTTCCCATACCATTTGTTGCCGGATTATTTATCTGGCTAGGCGGCACATCGTACGTTTTACCATCGGTAGTAGATACCAGCATCCGGGTGTAAGGTCGAATTTGCCAGCAGTCGGCATGTGCTTTTACATCACCAGATCGCCAGGTGGCGGCTTCTTTTTCTAATAATTTAATGATGTCCATTGAGTCTTTGGCTTGCTGACCATAGCTGGCAAGTAAAGCGTTAATACAAAACGCAAAAGCTATTAACTTCTTCATACCCAAATGTAAACTGGCTGATGATTGCAACATGTAATTGTTACAATCATCAGCCAGTAAAATGTTCAACCCAGCCATTCTTTATTTAACTAGAACGGATAACCAATACCCAAATTCAGGATAGAATTTTTGAAACTTATATCATCAAATACCCATCCGGGGCCACCAGGTAGGTAAGGCTTACGAATTGGAGCTGCCAGATCTAACCGTATTACCAACAGGGTAATATCGAAGCGAAGACCGACCCCGGCACCTACCGCAAAATCATTTAAAAATTTGCTGGTGAACTGACTACCAATCCGGGAAGTGTCTGCTTTACGAGTCCACACATTACCCGCATCTACAAAGAAAGCACCCCGCATAATGGAAATGATCTTAAAACGGAGTTCTGTATTGACTTCAATTTTTATATCACCTGGCTGGTCGGGCAAAAATTTGTTTTGGGCTGAATTTCTATCGCCACCATAGTATTTACCAGGCCCAAGACCACGAGCCCGCCAGGCACGGATACTATTGGTGCCGCCTATAAAAAATTCTTTTATGAATGGCATGGTGGCACTATTGCCGTATGCAAAGCCCGCCCCGGCAATAATGCGGCTGGCTATCATGTTGTCATTATTACTACGAGGGCTAAAACGAAAGTAGTGCCGGGCTTCCCCTTCGAACCGGGCATAGTTTGATACAGGTGAACCTGCTAGTTTTTTCAAACCAAAGCCACTTAAATCTACATTACCATTCAGGTAAAAATTACTACGCTTACGGTTGGGCTGTGCCTGCGTATTGTAGTTGAAATTGTAGTTAGGCCCAATAATAAACTGCTGCTCAATACTGCGGGCCAGCGTAATATTTTTGCGGATGCTATCCTGAAACTGTTGTGTAATGTTGAGTGGCTTTACATAGTTGATAGCCAGTACATTTAATTGGTGTTCCTTCCGAATGTTTTCCTTCCAGATATAACCGAAAGAACCCCGGATGGAACTGAGCCGGTACTGCGAACTACGGTCGAATATTTCGTAGCCTGCATTAATTTTAGTTTTAGGAATAAACGAACTGTTGGTTGGAAACCGGAACGGTGCTATGATACGGGGAATAAACAGGTTGGCATCTACACCATAGCGAACCGTATTAGAATTGCCCTGCTGTCCGCTGACCTGTTTTTCAAATCCTACAAAGGCACTTACTGTTAGTAGTTCAGCACCTCGAAGCAGGTTACGGTTGCGATAGGTAAGAGAGAAGTCCGTACCGTTGCTGTTGTTACTTTTGGTAAGGGCAGCTACCTGTGCCTGTATCGATTTCTTTTTGGTAGGGGTAAGATAGTAAAAGGCGTTCAGGTCTTTAGCAGTGGTACTATCAGCCGGGTCGAACCGAACCTTCACAAATTTGAAAACGCCCAAATCTACTAAACGGCTTAAGCTTAGGTTATGGTCGTCTCGACGGTAAATAGCACCCGTATCAAATACCAGCGTCCGGTTGAACATAACAGGTTTGTACTTATGTTCCGGGTCAATGATTTTGTAGCCATCTGTTGTGTATGTACCCACCGGATTGGCCGAGGTGTCAGAATTTGCATTGTAGTCGGCATACACAGTCACATCTTTTATCCGGTAAATATCTTTTGCATCAGTAGGTGTTTCGGGTTTTACTTCCACTACTAAATCTAATTTGTTATCCCCCACAGTAGTATCGGTATTAAAGAGCAGGTAGTCTTCATTGTAGTAATAAAAGCCGCGGTTCTTCAAACGGCTATCAATGCGAATGCGTTCGTTTTTGATTACATCCAAGTCAAATGGATCACCCACTTTTACGGTGCTGCGGCGGGTGGCACGGGCCAGCGCTTTGCCAAGGTCGGTACTATCCAAAGGCCATTTGAGGCTTCGAATGGTGTAGCGGGGCATGGCATTGATGTGATAAGTAACTTCTGTTTTTTTCTTTTTGGTAACGGTGTCAAAGCTTACCGTCGTTCCAAAAAAGCCCCGGTTTTCCAGCCTATTCTGCAGTACCAGCCGATTTTTTTCAAAGTTTACCTGCTGGGTCAGCACAGGTGGTTCGCCTAATTTTTTTCTGAAAATA
>CAXTDG010000200.1:1495-8047 GCA_964242675.1 uncultured Chitinophagaceae bacterium | reverse complement strand
CTTTTTTCTTATCGACTGGCAGCCCCCTTTCTAACTTCTATCCTCGACCAAACCGGGAAAAATTTGAACCGCTTTGGTTGCCCTTGTCTTAATCTTCTCATTTTTTAATTCCGTCTATTGAATCGAACGCTTTGACTCTCATTTATGTGCAGCAAAGGGCTTTCATTTTGCCCTGACTCTTTCATACCTTTTTGCTATAAAAAAAGATTTGAGGCACTTAAATTTTTTGATTACCACTCGGGAATGGCCAGCATTTTCTTCTTCAAATTATTTTTTGTCTTGCTTTCAGTGACTACTTCAAAAGGGCTCACCTCTTTTCTTTTTTGACTGCTTTCTTGTTTCGTTTTTTCACTTACTTCCCACTGTAATCTTTTATCAATAGTGTCTATGGAAATTAAAGAGTGTGAGGCTCCTAATCGGGTTTTTATCATAAGCTCTGCTCTGCTAGTAAGCCTTACATTCCTATCTCTTTACCTCCTTCGTCTTGCCGGTACAACAGTCTCGGCTGACGCATCCATGGAGCTTGTTGTAAGGGCAATACATTTCATTTTTCCAAAGGAGGATTCACGGATTCATTTTATCGCCTGTAGGGTAAAAGTATAGCGATACGAAAATGAGAAAACAGCCTATCTGAAATCCGAACAGGCTCCTGCTGATTCGAGGCTGAACCCAGCTCACAATGGCAAGTGAATACAGTAACTATAGAACCGTTTTTCGGGATGTTGGTTCTTCTGTTATTCCGCACCTTGTCCGGTCATTCCACACTTAACAGCAGGAGAACAGGAGAACTATTAATAGGGAAATCATTATTACTTAAAAGATGGCAACGATTTATACTTAACCTGATACCCGGATGAAAGACCTGTTTCAGGGAAACTAAATACTTTATTTTGTTTTAGTAGTGGCTCACACTAAAGTGAACTATATGAAAATAAGAGCGGAGTAAGCGAAGGCTATCTTACCCTTACAGGTAAACTCGATTCTCAGAAATTGCTCTTCCTAAATACTACAACTGCTTATAAAATTCTCATCAGTGTTCTAGGTGGATAACAAGCTGGTAAGGGTTAAAAGAAAGCCTCTTCGATCACTAAGAAGGTTCTCAGTGAAGTTGTTTTCAAAGGGCTTGGCTATGAGGTAGCTTTTTAGCCCTTACCTTCTTTTTCAACCGCCGCTTCATCACTTTTCGACTCTTCCTTCATAACTTAACTAATTGCTTCTAATTAGCTCGCTGCTGTGTTGGTAATAGTACTTTTGTTTCGAGTCGCAATGCAAATACTTAAGGTTCTAAGAAAGTTCTTGGTAATAGCTTTTTGACTGCTGATTTTGAGGTGGCTCAATCGCTTCTGTTTGTTTCTTCCCAGTTTAATAGAACGTTTCTGCAATGAGGAAGAAACAAAAAGGCGCATTTCATCAGTATTTCTTCACTGCAGGAGCCAGTCCTTGGCTTCCCGGTAGTTTCCTTTAAGGCTGGTGCAGTAGGTCTTCACAAGTAGATTTTAGAACGCTGGCTTACCGTACGCCTCTTGGCGGTTTGCCCTTTTATCTTTGTATCTTCTCCTCCCTGTAGTGAAGGGGCAAAGGGCCAGACCAATTATTTTTGGGCAGCAGGGGTACTTTTGCATTTAAGATGGTTTCCCTTCATAAGAGAGTACTGCTGCTGCCGTCTTCATCCGTTGACTTTACTTTTCAGTATTCTCTGTGTTAGCATAGCACAGGCTGTACTATGGTATAACTGTATCCTGCTTGAAAGTTTTTTTAAAATTAGCAGCCTGTTATTTTTGGATACTTGCGTTATGGCAAGATAACGTAGCCTAAATCTTTCGGAAGTTTAGCTTCCAGCCTTAATCAGATGAAGGAAGAACCGTCACATTTTCAATTTTTCCGAACTACTCTTTCTATTTTCCTGGGACATCGCTTGTCTCATTGCCCGTAAAAGCAGCATAACGGCTAAGCTTTTGGCTTCAAGAATAAGCTTATTGACCAATCTCTTAAAAGTCTTTTCCACGAACAGGAAATGACTTGAGGGATGGTCTAACGGAGAATACTATTGGCAAGTAACGCCAAAGTTGTTTGTGCATGACAACATAGCCGTCAGGCTAAGACATAATTTAGCTGAATGAAGCAGCAAAAAATAGTATCGATAGATATAAGCCAGTTAAGTTATTTGAAGCAGTTTGCATCGTTTTTCAAACAAGGTAATATCGAGCAGTTAGCCAGAGAATTTGCTTTATTAGTCGCAGCACCTCCCGATTAAGCGGCGAAGCTTTTATAAAAATGCTCTGTACACACATTGCAGCACCAGAAGCCTGAACGACCAATGCCAGTACCTGAAAGAAGAGTTCAATATTGAACTAACCAAACAATCCCTGGATGAACGTTACTTTACCTTTGCTGTACGCTTCCTGAAAAGCTGCTACCGGTTGATGCTGGCGCAGTCGTTACAAAATAAAGTAAGCGACTTGTCGGCTACTTTCAGCGCTATCTACCTCACCGACTCTACCAGTTTCCAGCTACCGGCGCATCTGGCCCCTTTTTACCAGAGCAATGATGGCGATACAACCGGTGCTTCCCTTTACACTAAAACCAAGGATGGCAGTTACGAGCCGCTGGGCATAGAAAGCTATTTGCGACAGGCAACCACAGAACAGCCGCTACAAAACCAAGCCGTGTATTTTGGAGAGCAGAAAACCAGGTGCCGCCTGATCAGCCAGGCAGTACCGGAAGAAGTGAAACAACAACGGCGGGAAAAATACCGCAAGGGCCATGCGAATCAAAGCAAAAAAGGAAAGCAATGGGAGATGACGGCCCTCAAAGGAAAGCTTTGTGGCTACAACCTATACCTGACCAATGCGCCACAAACAAAGCTGCCTGTAAGCTCCCCCGAAATAGTACGTTTTGAAAGTAGACACATAGTTACTAATTTGAAAAACGTAAATGATGAAAAAGAGCACCTTCACGCCTATGCAGATAGCTGGCATTCTCAAAGAATTTGATGGCGGTAAAAAAGTGCCGAAGAAATCACCCGGTAGCATGGTGTCAGCCGGGCGGCTTTGTATACCTGGCGACGACGCTACGGCGGTATGGAAGCCTCGGAGCTGAAGCGCATTAAAGATCTGGAAGAAGAGAATGCCAAACTCAAAAAGATGTACGCCAACCTGGCCCTAGAGCTGGACACCGCAAAATAAATTATAGAAAAAAAGTTGTAAAGCCCTGTCAGAAAAAACAACTCATCACAGAACTGCAAACAGAGCGGTCAACAGACATCAGCAGTGTATGTCGGTTACTAAGAACGAGCTGCAGCAGTTTGCATTACCAATCCATCAAAGACGATACAGCAGTGTAAAAGCAGCTGGAAAGTCTGGCGGTCAGCCACCCAGCAGAAAGCTTTTGAAAGTGCTACTACCAGCTGCGTAATAGTGGTGAAATAATTAACTACAAACGGCTGCATTGTATTTACAAACACCTGGGGTAATCCTTGTGGCGCAAGGTGAAAAAGCGTTTGCTGACCAGAGTACAAGAGCCGTTGGAGCAACCGAAGCACTTTACACGCACCTGGAGCATCAACTTTATGAGCAATGCGTTGAGCAATGGCAAAAAGTTTCGTTCCTTTCCTATCCTGGTTGATTATAACCTGGAAGTCCTGTTCATCGAAACGGATTACTCGTTGAAGAGCAGCCAGGTGTTGTGGGTGCTGCGACACTTAGTGGGCAGTTATGGCAAGCCACAGAAGATACCCATGGACAATGGGCCAGAGTTTGTGGCAAAGCTGGCCGGGCAGTGGAGGGGCAAACGACATTGCCTTTGAATACATCGAGCCGGTCAAGCCAATGCAGAACACCATATTGAATGGTTCAACAAGACGTATCGGGAAGGACTTTAGGATGCTTACCTATTTGATGGTTTGGAAGAAGTAAGAGAAGTAACGGCAGTGTGACTACAAGACTACAACAACGTCCGGCCGCATGATGCACTCGGTGGCCTCTCACCACGCTGCTACCGGCAGCAAAAGGACAATGAGGGTGCGGGCTGTTCCGATGCGGCTACGCCTTCGCTTCACGACCCGCACCCTCACTATCAAAACAAGCAATCGAATAAATCCGTCTACTTCTAACCTGTACTAAAAAGGGGATCCTTCAATTTGTTGATTATCAAATAGTTGCCTTTTGTTTGTTTTTACTAACGCTTACTAACTCTTCCCTAAACTCAAGTAAAATCTAATCTGGTATTTACAATACTAGTATTTAATAATGTCAATTTTCGAGCATGATAGCAAGACGATATCTGTTAGTTTTAAGTGTTTACTTCTTTGTTACAGCTTGTAGAGACAGGCAAAACAAGCTTACGATCCTAGGCGAAAATTCCTCTTCAATACAAGCAATGCAGGCGCTGAAACAAGATTATGAGAAAGATAATTCTGTCACGCTCGATTTTAGACCAAATACATTCGAAGATGCTTTCAACAAGGCGAACCAAGACTTCGCCAACAAAACGGCACAATATGATATTGTATTGCAATACAACTTTTCGCTTTCTTCTTTTATTAGGAACAACTACGTGTATAAACTGAATGAATTGAAAAAGGAATACCCTTTTGCAGACAGCAGTTTTGAAAAAGATATTTTCAGTAATGTGTGGAAGGAAGTTGGATATTATTACACTGATACCTCAAACGCCAACAAGGGAGATATCGCACCGGTAGCGTACCCGTTTGCTGCGAACACAATGCTACTAGTGTACAATAAGGAGATGTTTGATAATCCCGAGCAGCAACAAGCGTACCTGAAGAAATACGGTGAGCCGTTGAAGGTGCCGACCGATCTTGCATCATTTCAAAAGGTGGCTGCATTTTTTACCCAACCGGAGAAAAATCTGCATGGCGTATGCCTACAAGGATCTGTAGGCGGATGGCTTTATTATGAATGGTGTGGCTTTTTGCAGGCTTTTAATGGGAAGGTGCTGGATAAAGATCAGGGATGGAAAGGAGATGCGAATACACCGGTACTGCTTGCTTCCCCTGAAGCTGTGAAAGCTACTGACTATTACCTATCGCTGAAACCTTACAATGCCGGTTCATTTTTTACAACCGATGGTGTGGAACAAAGAAATATTTTAAAGAAGGGAAATGTTGCGATGGGGCTTATATGGAGCGATTACATGTGGGGTCTTATAGATGACGGCAATGGTAAGATGGATAAGCGTTTTGGCTTCACACCCACACCAGGTACAAAATCAATGATTGCAGGTGGTAGTTACTTTATCAACAGACAATCAAAAAATACCGCTGCTGCATTTGATTTCGTACGGTATCTTTTGAAGCCGGAGAACCAAGCAAAAATGATTCAGCATGGACTTTGTTCTCCATTGAAAAGCGCTTATGAATCACCCGGAGCCAATTCAATTCCTTATGCCGCAGCGTTGAAACAATCGCTGGAAAGAGCTGAATACATGTTGGAAGCCGGACCGGATGCTGATCTGATCAATAACGTTATTACCAAGTACATCCAGAAAATATGGAATGGTGAAATGAAGCCGGCAGACGGGCTGGCTGCTGCAAAAGCTGACATTGAAACAGAACGGAAAGCTTTTTACAAATGAGGGAAAAACAAATATCTATTGTCCCAAAGATTACTATTGCAATTTTAGTGCTGCTGACGGTTCTCTTTGTTTTTCCTTATTTAAAGCATTTTTCCGTTCACAATATTTCATTGTTAATGCTTGCCGGTAAAGATTTTAATTATACGCTTGCCCGGACCATTCTAAATGCATTGACATCTGCAATTGTTTTAACCGGTTTTGGTTTTTATGGTGCACTGGCTATCAGAAACGTTTCATTACAATCTTCACTGGGCCGATGGCTTTCTGTATTGATATTGCCAGTTACCCTCGGAAATGTTACGATTGCCTTTATATGTAAGCTGACCATAGGAGAATCCTATTTTTTTTCACAGATAGCAGAGGGCGGTATTGTGGGTAAGTTGAGTTTTTTGGGTTTGTTACAAATCTGGCAGTTCAGTACATTATTTATATACCTGTTCTGGTTAAATTTTCAAGGCATCTCTTCGGCAAAAATGCAATACCTGAAGGTTAACCGGTTCTCTTTTTACCAGTCGGTAAAAGATGTCTATCTGCCCCATGCAAGAAACCTGGCAATATTGATAAGTGTGTTGGGTTTTGTTTTTACTTTTTATGAAGAAGCAAAGCTGCAATATCTTTTTAAAGTTTCGCAGGGAACAGACTCTGAATTAATCTCTAATTGGTTAACGAGAAATTACCAATCTGCTTTACTAGTAAACCCGGTTTATTCGAAGGATCTGTTATTCAGGTCGGGGTCAGTTATAACAATTTTTGCCGTGCTGTGCCTTATTGGCCTTTTTGCAACAGGGACTATAACTTTGGGACTGGTTGCACGGAACAAATATTATCCAACTCATAAAGAAACCGCAAAGCCTTCAAAATCATACGGCATTGTCGCAGCGTGGATATTGTTCACGATAGTGCTGGCCCCGGTAATATGGTCTTTAACGAAAATTCATATTACCATCAGTAATGAAT
>CAXTDG010000200.1:0-1485 GCA_964242675.1 uncultured Chitinophagaceae bacterium | reverse complement strand
TTGCTTCGGATTAAAGCCCAGTTCTCTCGCTGCTTTTTCATTGATGATGACGTTTGCTGCTACGAGTGTATCCGTTTTCCTGGCGATATGTTTTGGTATTTCTGCCAGGCTTGGGTTGCGTTTAATTTTATCATCCTTCAGCAATAAATCCCTTTTATTTTTTATACTGTTTTTTATGTTGATGCTGATTCCCCCGATTGTATTATTAATATGTGGATACAATTGGATGGGGGTGCTGGGCTATCAGTCCGACTGGATGATTTATGTAGCCTGGATATTGGGCCATGCCATTCTTGCTTTGCCGGTGATGGGCAGCTTCGTATTGTTCAATCATTTCCAGGTCACGGGACATGAGCTCAACTATCAGTCGGTAAGTGGCGTTTCATCATTTTCATTGATAAAATTCAGTTTTCTAAAAAGATTCAAGGCCCAGTATTTCTTTCTCTTTATTATTTGTAATTCATTTATCTGGAATGAAGCGTCTTTTAATAGCTTATTCTCGGATTATATTCCATCTTTTTCGGCGAGGTTAAAAATGCTTATCACCGGACGAGCTACTGATTATTCGCAGGCATTTGGGTACCTGCTTGTTTCATTTCTGTTGGGAGTAGTGGCTGTATTGATTTGGTACAGGATACTATATCAACATCATAAATCTGCCAGGAAGCTATGAAGAAAATCAGCATAGACGATTTGTGTTTCGGTTATCACAAGAAACAGCAACTGTTCAGGAATTTTTCGCTGGAGTTATCTGGCGGAGAACAAGGTAAAATTACCGTGCTGATGGGAGCCAGCGGAGCGGGTAAAACAACTTTGTTGAATTTACTGCTTGGTATTGAAACACCGCTACAGGGAAAGATTAGTTTATATCCCCATCGGCCTGTTATCGCTTATGTGCCGCAGGAACCTGTATTGCTGGAGCATCTTTCTATAAAAGAAAATATGCGCTATTTTGAATTTGCCGGTATTTATAGGAAGCGTTTCAGCAAAGACCTTTACAACGAACTGGTTGTTGAATTAGGATTATCAAATCTTGTACACAGTTCCGTAGCGGTAAATAGACTGAGCGGCGGGCAAAAGCAACGGCTGTCCTTGCTGAGGGCTTTGAGTATCAACCCGGATTTTGTAATACTCGACGAACCGTGCAATGGTCTTGATGCAGAAGTAAAAACTCAATTCCTGATTAAGTTGAGAAGAATCACCTATCAATACGGTTTTTTTGTATTGTACGTAACCCACCATAAGCTGGAAGCGCAGATGATAGCTGACGATGTTGTTTACTTGGTTCAGCAAAAATCAGATGCAATAATTCGTCACGCCGTGCTGGCCCCCATCAACCAGTTTATCGAAACACCGCCAGTGTTGGAGGCTACGTATATTTTTCGATTTCCTGATGTGAAAATTTTGCCTATTTTTAAAGACACAGATGGGAAACCTGCGATTGCTACTGATAAAAATTCTATTACTCATTTCTGGTTGATACAG
>CAXTDG010000199.1:0-8057 GCA_964242675.1 uncultured Chitinophagaceae bacterium | reverse complement strand
ATGCTAATAGATAGACGTAAAATGTTTTGTCCTAAACTTCTTAAGAACCTGGATTTCTAAATGTATTTGAATTATAGTGTACTGAATAGCATTTTATCTAGTAAACATCTCAAAAAAGCTCTTTTCATAACTCGTTCCAATCGGAATTTCTTCTTTTTTAATTAAAATAACTTTGTTACGAACAGCTTCGACTTTTGCTATTGGCACAATGTAAGATCGGTGTACCCGCAAAAAATCTGTTTGAGGTAGTTTTTCTAAAATGGCTTTCATCGTCATGCGGGCTACCAATGGCTTTTGCTGGTGCAAGTGAATTTTCAAATAGTCATCCAGGCCCTCAATAAAATCAATATCGGCAAGCAGCACTTTTACCAAAGCATAATCAACCCGAATGCTGATGTATTCTGGTTTTGCCTGTGTGTTTTGATGTAGAAACTGATGATATGCTTTTGCTTTTTCGGTGGCTTGCAAAAAACGCTCTGGCGTAAAAGGTTTTAATAAATAATCAACGGCATTCAGGTTGAAGCCTTCAATAGCAAATTCACTATGGGCTGTGGTGAAAACCACCATTATACTTTTATTCAATTGCTTCTTAAAATCAAGACCTGAAATGGAAGGCATGTTGATATCAAGAAACAGTAGATCTACCGGAAAAGCTGAAAGATATTTCATCGCTTCTTCGGCCCTGGTGAATGTTTTCACCAGATCAATATAATTCGTCAGGCAGCAAAAGCTGCTGATTATTTCCAGTGCCAGCGGCTCATCATCCAATGCTATTGCCTTAATCATTCAATTCTAATGTTAGGTTTACAGAATAAATTTTCTCATTATCATTAATAGTTAGTAAATGCTTTTTAGGGTAAAAATGCGCTAACCTCGATACTGCGTTTTTACTGCCAATTCCCATTGCTTCATTATTGGCAATAGAAGTCACTTTGTTATTTTCAATCAACAGGTGTAGCTGTTTTCCCTGCAAAGAAATAGTTAGTTCAATAGCTGAATCCTGATCGGGATTGACACCATGCTTAAAGGCATTTTCAACAAATGACATAAGAATAAGCGGTGCTATTTTGTAGTTGATTATGCCTGTTGGTGCCGTATATTTTATTTGCACTGTATTACCCAACCTTCGCTTTTGCAATGCAATGTAATTGCTGATATATGTCAACTCTTTTTCCAGCGGCACAGTGTCTGCATCAGTGTCTTTCAGCATGTAACGCATGAACTCTGAAAGCTGAATGATAGCGGTTGGTGTATCATTCGACTTCTGGATAGAAAGTGCATAAATACTATTGAGTGTATTGAATAAAAAATGGGGATTGATCTGTGCTTTTAAAAAAGACAATTCTGCATTTAATTTTTCCTTTTGTATTTCCAGCAATTGCTGTTGCTGACGAACGCTGATAGAAATAAACGTGCAGATAACAAACAGAATGATATTATAACTCATTTTGGAAAATGCCTGCGATGGCGGCGGTCCATGCGGCGGTTCTCCATGTGGCGGCCCATCAAAAGGTGGATGATTATTTGGATGACCACCCGGACTACCTGTAAAAAATTGGGGAAGCCAGATAACCACTAACACAGCAGCAATTACTACCATGGCATACACTATATATTTCCGTTGCAGGTACAAAACAGGGATGAGCAGGTAATAATTGAGATACGCATACGCAATCAGCAATAAGGTAGAACGGATATGTAGCCAGCTACCTGGCTCGTTGAGCAACAGAGGAAGATTGAGAGAGCCGTATGTAATAAGGAATGGTATGATGTAAATAGCCAGCCATAGCAGTACATGCAAACCCACCCGAACTGGTTTCCTTCCCATACTTACAATATTAGTTTTTGTATTACATAGTTTAATTAAAAGCTTGCTAATAGCGGCTACTTGCCCTTTTGTGCAGGTGAAAAAATACTTAAAAAATTTAGAAAAAGTAGTCTGTTACATACGCCGACACAATGATTCTATTAACCGCAAAGTAAATGGTGCTAACACCATTTTATAAATTGAAAGGTTCATTTTGTATCGAACAACACTATAGCAGCAAGCAACTCCTGGTCATCTATTCATCTAAAAAATAAAATGTATGCTTTATCTTAAAAAAACGCTTCTGGTAATGACGACAGCCCTGGCATTAATAGCTATTGGCTGCAAAAAAAATGACAGCAGTAGTAGTGGCACTACCAGCGGCAGTACTACCAGCAATCCCGATCCTATCGATGTAAACACCTGTTCATCGGCAACGGGTATTGCAAAAATCATTTGCCTGTCCAATGCTTTCAAATCGCAATTGTCTTCCACTCAGCTAGCTACACTACAGCGTACGTATTCCAAAGCAGAAGCCATCAAGTGGTCCAACTTTCCGCAGGCACTTGTATCCAGCTCTTACAAAAGGATAGGGTTGAATTTTGGATCGATGACCACTGTGCAAATACAATACGCCAAAGCCCTGATAAAGGCTGTAGCTGGTACAACTACCAATGAAGGCTGGGACGAATTGCAGCAACTTTTGAACGCTGACGAGTACCTGAATGCCAATGGCGGTGGAAGCGATTACGGCGCTGCTAATTACTACATTGCACTGCTGGGAACACCTGCTGCAACCGGTACTTTTGAAATTCAGTTTGGTGGCCACCACACAGCTTTTGCCAACACTTATAAAGATGGCGTACTTACGGGAGCCACCCCATCTTTCAGAGGCGTAGAACCCTTCACCACATTTACCTGGAACAGCAAAAGCAACCAACCGGTACAGCAGGAGCAGACGGCTTTATCGGCAATGCTTAGCGGCCTTACCACCGCCGAACTGGCTACCGCAAAGCTCAGCGGCACGTATAGCGATCTGGTAGCAGGTCCGCAGAAAGATGGTTCGTTCCCTACTACGCCTTCCGGCATTAAATGCAGCACCCTTACTACTACAGAAAAAGCGCTGGTGCTGGCAGCTATTAAAACATATGTAGGCGATATAGATGATGCCAGCGCTGCCACTTTTATGACGAAATACACGAACGAACTGGATAATACTTACCTCTCCTATTCAGGCACAACGGGCATGATTACTCGTAATGATTATGTACGCATTGATGGCCCTTCGGTTTGGATTGAATACTCCTGTCAGAATGGAATTATTTTATCCGGTACACATCCACACTCGGTATGGCGGGATAAGACAAGTGATTACGGTGGTAACTAACATTTAATAATTGGCAATGGGTACAAATAAAAAGTACCCATTGCTTTCACAACCTTTATGAAATATACTTTTTTTACTTTTAGCGTGGCATTGCTTTTATTTTTATTGGCATGCAAACCACCTAGCCAGACACAGGCCGGTAATAAAAATGCACCGGCCACTATAGCTAACAATTCAAAAGATAAAGGCATTCAAAAAATCATTCGTTTGGCTGATGCATTTAAGGCTACGCTAAAGGAAGACCAGTTGATCCTTTTGCAATTGCAGTATTCTAAAACAGATGCTGCAAAATGGTCAAACTTTCCGGCTTCGTTTCGGGGTGCAAGAAGAGTAGGATTAAATTTTGGCGCTATGATGCCGGAGCAAATAGCAGCCGCAAAAAACTTATTAAAGGAAATTGCAGGAACCCATATTAATGAAGGCTGGGATGAACTGCAACAGTTGCTAAATGCAGATGATTATCTAAAGGCAAACGGTGGCGGAAGTGACTATGGCAATGCTAATTATTACATTGCTTTTTTAGGCACCCCGGCTACCACCGGCACTTTCGAAATTCAGTTTGGCGGACACCACATGGCATTTGCCAATACGTATAAAGATGGTGTACTAACAGGTGCAACGCCTTCCTTCCGGGGCGTTGAACCATTTGGAAGCTTCGCCTTGAATGGTGAGAACAACCAGCCAATGAATCAGGAACAAGCGGCACTGTCTGCCATGCTGAAAAGCTTTTCTGAAAGCGAACTGGCAACTGCAAAACTGAGTACCACTTTTAGCGACTTACTGGTTGGGCCACAAAGAGATGGAGCCTTTCCTGCTACACCCTCCGGAGTAAAAGCCAGCAGCTTATCTGCCAATGAAAAAGCATTGGTACTGGAGGCCATTAATACCTACGTAGATGATATTGATGATGCTGATGCAAAGCTGTTTATGAGTAAATACACAAAGGAATTAGATGATACTTATATCTCTTATTCTGGCACCACCAGCATGACTGCCCGCAACGACTATGTACGCATTGATGGCCCTTCTGTATGGATTGAATATTCTTCTCAGCATGGTATCATTTTACCCGGCACCCACCCTCATTCTGTTTGGAGAGATAAAGCCAAAGACTATGGCGGCAACTAAATAAATGTTTCAAGCTCTCTACTTAATTGTTAACCGTTAGTACTAATTTGTTATGAAAAAATATCTGTTGTGGCTATGCATTTTTTTCTGCTGTGCAAACGCTATTGCTCATCCCATGCCTAGTTCGGTAGTTTCACTTTCTGTATTGGAAAATACGATACAGGGGGAGGCGAAAATACCATTGCTGGAATTAGGAAATGCTGTTGGCGATGAGCATTTGAATAATCTAAACAGCCCCTTCTTTAAACTCTATTTTACAGATCACATACAAGCTGTTTCTGATGGTAAAATATGGGCCACCCAAATTGAAAATATCAGCGTAATCAGCGGCACCGATGAATTTGTAGGTGTCTATAAAGAAGCGGTAATTCAGTTTACGCTTACGCCGACAGATAGCCGCTATCTGCACACTTTTACTTTTAATTACGATGCAGTAATACACCAGGTAGTAACGCATAGTGCACTAGTATACATTAGCCAGGATTGGAGCAATGGCATACAAAATGAAAACGAAGGCCAACAGGTCGGTATCATTCAAACGGATATACCTACCGGCAAAATTTTTCCGCTACAGGTAAACCTCCAAACAGGTAGCTGGTGGAAAGGATTTAGCAGCATGCTTGGTTTGGGAATGCAACACATTAAAGAAGGTACCGATCACCTGCTATTTCTAATTGTGTTATTACTGCCAGCTATGCTGCTTACAAATGGAAAAAAGTGGGGCCGTTTCGGTGGAATAAAGTACAGCACTACCCATCTGCTTAAAATTGTAACTGCCTTTACTTTTGGGCATTCCATCACTTTATTAGCCGGTGCGTTGGGCTGGTTGTACTTGCCCGGCCGACCGGTTGAAATCTTAATTGCCGTTTCCATTTTAGTGTCAGCCGTTCATGCACTGCGGCCCATTTTTCCGGGTAAAGAAATGTTTGTTGCAGCAGGCTTTGGTTTGATACATGGGCTTGCATTTGCTGCTGTTCTTTCAAATCTGCATTTAGGTGCCGGAAGATTAGCTGTAAGCATTCTTGGTTTTAATCTGGGAATAGAAATCATGCAGCTTTTTGTAATCCTGCTAATTGTTCCCTGGTTAATGCTGCTAAGCAAAACGGTTGCATATAAATGGTTACGTACAGGCGGTGCTATACTTGCAGGCATAGCAGCCATAGCGTGGATGATAGAAAGAACTACCGGCAGCGCAAACAGAATTACGAATTTTATTACTGAAGCCACTCAATACAGTATCTGGGCTATTGCAGGCCTGGCAATCGTTTCATTAATTATGTATGGTCTTACACTTTTCAATTACAGAAAGACTCATTTAGTATCCTGACATACTATTCCTATTTCTGTACCTGCAATTCCTCTTTATAATCTTAAACATGTCAATGGCAAAATTCTACTTTCTATAAATTGTATTATCATGCAAGCGAATGCACAGCTAAGCTTAAATCTCTTTAAGATACCTACCGTCAGTAACATATTCCTGTTCATTAGAAGCAGACGTTACGAAGCCCTTTTGTTCAGCTTTATGTTGCTGATATTTGGAAATACGTTTGCCAACCATTCGCACCTTATTGGGCTTGTTGATATTTACCAAAATCTACTCATTGGCCTTATTATTTTTTACAACAAGAAAGGCATGCGTACCATACTCATTAGTATCATCCTGCTATCTGTTACGTTCAACATTCTTGAAACCTGTATACCTGCTGTTGCTGATGTAAAAAGATGGCTTGGGCTGTTGTATCTCAGCTTCTTTTTTCTGGTATCGAAAGAAGTTTTTAAAGAAGTATTGTATACCAAAACCGTATCGAGAGAATTGCTGGCTGCAGCGCTTTGTGGCTTTGTGCTGCTATGTATGATTGCTACCTTTTTATTTTTCATCATTGAGCTCAATCACCCGAATTCCTTTTCCAATGTTGGGGAAGGAAAATCAGTTTTAACCAATATCAATTATTTCAGTTTTACAACACTTCTCACTATTGGCTTTGGCGACACTACACCATTAACCATTGTAGCAAAAAGAGCCGTAATGCTGATAGGGCTCACAGGCCATTTCTATACCGTATTTATCACCAGTATTATTATTGGCAAATACCTTTCTGCAAAAAGAACATAAATTAATGTTGATCTATGCTACAGGCATCTACACTTGTATTTCTCTATTCATTTATTTTTTACTGCCAATCGTAAAAAAACTGCCAACTATGTGATATAAGAATCACATAGTTGGCAGAAGAATTAATTATTGAAACGATAATCAAGCCACTAAAGCCTTATCATTTTTGCTTTACAAACTGCAATGTGGTAATAGCACCACTGCTTAGCACTTCCTGTATCAGGTAAGAACCGGCAGGCAATTTTGAAATATCTACATTCAAATTTCTACCACTGCGGTTGCTGCTAGTCATTACCGTTTTGCCAGCACTGTTTAGTATGCGGAGGGTAGCATTCGTTACATTATCTGTATTGGTTATTGTAATTACATCCTGTGCAGGATTGGGATAAAGGGAAACTCCGGTTGCAACGCTATTGAACTTAACTGCTACCACATTGCTTAAAGTGCTTCTTCCATTTATATCTACTATATTTAGCCGATAGTAAATTACATTCTCTGCAACACTTTCATTATCGGTGTAAGCGTAAGTATTTCTGCTGCTGTTAGTAGCATTTACTTTGGTGATGGTGGTGAAGCCTGTAGCTGGATTGGTAGATCGTTGTACCTCAAAATAATTCACTTTCACCTCATTGGCAGTTGTCCAGTTGAGTAGCCGATCTTTTCCTTTTGCAACGGCATCAAAACTCAATAAATTCAATGGCAATGCTGTAGCCGTTAAGTCTACGCCATAGTCACGGGTATGGTCTCTAAGAACGGTATGATAGTGAATCTGGCCTTGAACAACAACACCGTTCTGGCAAATAAATTCCAGCCACAGTCTCGGCCCATCCAGCCGTACATAATTGGTGTTGGCGTTCAGAAAAGTAGATGAGCTACCGGAAGTGCCGCTTCCCGTCCAGCCAATATAGGTACTATCAATACCCGTTTCGTACACAGCCTGTAAAATAGCCGCTGTAGAATCGTCCAGATCGCTGGTGTAATTTTTTATGGCAGCATACACCGTACTTTTTTGAGCAGTTGTTAAAACGTTAGCCCTCAACCCCGCTTTTGCAGGAAAGGTGCTTTGTCCTCCATTCGTCTCTCCGGGTATCATGTAACAGTCATTATAAGTGGTACTTAATTTGGCCGAAGTCAGTTGAGCTGTAGTAAGGCTAGCCAGCATTACTGCCAATGAATCATGCTCCTGCTTTAGGGGAGCGTACGTAATACTATTAAGTGTAAATGAGGTAGGTTCAACACCCATAAAATAAGGTGTGCCGCCTACAACTTTACCGCCATTGTACGCAATGTTGGCAGCGTAGTGGTGTCCACCGAACTGTAGCATCCAGGCACCGGTAGTGCTGGGCGTGTTTAAAAAAGAAATAAAGTAAATAGTAGAGTCGTAGCCGCTGGCATTCAGTGTTTTCAAGTAATAATCTGCCAGCCGTATTTGAGCAAATTCATTGCTTCCTTCATTAGAAGTTGTGCCGGCCGCAGCTTGTATTACGTCCAGAGCCGCAGCTAGTTGTGCTGATGTTAATGCACTGAACTGAACACCATTGCGGCATCCGGCTCCACAGGGAAGATTGCTCCACTTGCGTGCCAGCGAAGCGGTATAGGTTTGTTGCAATGTGGATTGC
>CAXTDG010000198.1:3913-8090 GCA_964242675.1 uncultured Chitinophagaceae bacterium | reverse complement strand
ATGCACGAACTGGTTTCTGTAAAGAACGGTTATGCCCGCAACTACCTGATACCGCAAAAGCTGGCTGTAGAAGCCAGCCCCGGCAATATGAAAATGCTGGAGGAAAAGCAGAAAGTAAAAACCCGTAAGGAAGCAAAACTGCTGAGCGAAATAAATGATGTAATCAGCAAGCTGAAAGAAAGCCCGGTAAAAGTGGGTGCGAAAGTGGGTACTTCCGGAAAAATTTTCGGTAGCGTAACTTCCGTACAACTGAGCCGTGCCATCCGTGAGCAAAAGGGTTATGAAATTGATCGCCGCCGCATCAGCATTATCGATGATGTGAAAGAACCAGGTACCTTCAAAGCAAATGTTGACTTTGGTAATGGCAACACTACCGAGCTGGAATTTGAAGTAATAGCTGAATAAGCTTTTTTCAGTGTTGAAAAAATTTTAAAAGAAGTTGAAAATTGACTTATTCAATTACAATTTCAGTAAATATTTAAGTCTGGCCCTAAAAAGCCGGACTTTTTTTTGCTGGTTTACAAAAAGTTATATTTTTGGTTTGCCTTAATGATCGTTGCTGGCTTTAGAGACATTGTGCAACGGTGTTCGTTTCCCGGTCCTATTCACGATGGTTCATTACAGGTAATTTTATTTATCCCAAAAAATTAAATGTAATGAACATTTATGTTGGCAATCTATCCTGGACAATGACCGACCAGGATCTGGCTGATCTGTTTAGCCCCTATGGCGATGTAACTTCCGCCAAAATTGTAGTAGACAAATTTAAAGGCAACCGCAGCAAAGGCTTTGGTTTTGTTGAAATGGCTGAAGACGAATCAGCCCGTCAGGCTATTGCCCAATTGAACGACACCGACCAAGGTGGCCGTAAAATCATCGTAAACGAAAGCCAACCCCGCCCGCAGACCGACCGTAAGCCTTATGGTGGTGGCGGTGGCGGAAGCGACCGTGGTGGATATGGTGGCGGCGGTGGTGACCGTGGCGGCTACGGTGGTGGTGGCGGCCGCAAAAGCGGCGGCGGTGGATATGGTGGTGGTGGTTATGGCGGTGGCGGCGGTGGCCGTAGCGGCGGTGGCGATCGTGGTGGTTACAATCGCAACTACTAAGATTTTATCTTACTCCGTAAAAATAAAGCGGCTGTTCTTTTACCAGAACAGCCGCTTTTTATTTGAATTAAATTTTATTATCTCCTGATCCAGGCGCTTGGATTGATAGGACCGTGTTCAGTATCTACCCGCAATTCTACTTCCGGGGTGCCATCATCATCTTCTCCGGCACTGCCTACAGCCTGGCCAGTTGTTACTTTTTGGCCACGACTTACTGATACAGAACCCAAGTTGGCGTAAGTAGTAAAGTATTTTCCGTGTTTAATAATAACGGTTTGGTTTCCCCCGATAGCATATACAGAAATTACTTCCCCTTGAAAAATCGATTTTACAGTTGCACCTTTTGATGTTTCTATGGTGATGCCATCGCTTATAACCTTAATGTTGGTGCCTGGGAGTGTAGAATTTCCAAAAGGAATAGTGATCGTTCCCTGAGATACTGGCCAAGGTAAACTACCCTTGTTTTTCTCAAACTCCTGAGAAGTAACTAAGCCTTCTGGTGTTTCTTCCAACACACTAGGTGCCCGCTGCGTTTTTTTAGGTGCAGCAGAAGCAACGGTTTTAGGAACTACAGTGGTATTACTAGCTGTGGTATTTTGGTTAGCCTTGGCCGCTTCTGCTTTTTGACGAGCTAAATCATCTGCTTTACGTTTTGCTTCCGCTCTGCGGATAGCTTCCTGTTTTGCTATTTCTTCTCGAATAATACGACTTATATTGGCTGCGTTTTGCTGGCGCTGCTTTTCTTTTTTTGCTATACTGGCAGACAGCTGAGATTCCTGGCTTTTAATAATGTTGAGTGCCTGGTCTTTCTTCTTTTTATCCTGCTCTAGTTCGTTCATCTGGTTGCTTTGCTCTGTCAAAGCATTTTTCTTATCGCCCCGCTTTACAGTTAATGATTTTGCCTTGGCATCCAGTATTTCATTTGCTTTTCTAATGCGGCCTGCCTGCTGCTCCCGGTATTGGCGATACGTTTTTAAATAAGAAAGTCGCTTAATAGCATCATTAAAATTACCGGCAGAAAACAAGAAGTTCAGAAAATCGTAGTTGCTACGGTTTTTATAAGCGTACACAATGCTTTTGGCGTACTGCACCTTCAGTGTATCCAGTTCTTTCTTTAGCGTATCAATTTCCCGATAGGTTTTGGTAATGTCCTTTTCAATATAATATACTTCGCCCTTGATATTACTGATTACCTGGTTGCGTTTGGCAATGCTCTGGTTTAGTTGGGTAAGCAGGCCTAGCGTTACTTTTTTATCTCCCCTTGCCTTATCCAGGTCGGCCCGTATGTCAGCTATTTCTTTGGCTAATTGTGCATTTTTACGCTGCAATTCCTCTTTGGTAGGCGGCTGGGCAAAAGAAATGATCAGGGAGAAAAGCCCGGCACACAAAAAGATAATCCTCTTCATAGCTGTAGGGTTGTAGGGTGATTAAAGAAATGTAAACGGAGAAAACGGGTGCCTATTACTTGACTTCGTAACTTTTAGGAATATTGAAAGGAAATTGTTGGGGCTGATCAAAATCGTACTGCTTCACATCCAGGTGAATATCCAGCTTCGACTTTTCCGTAACCGTTATCTGCCGGTCTTTCGAAAACACCTTGCCTTTACTGTTGTCATAGTCGCCAAACGTTACCTCAGCGGTACGGTTGCGTTCTTCATGCACATCATCCAGTTTGGTATGCAGTATGTGGTTGGTGGTAGTATCAATGGTAAGCAGTTGTTTAAATAACTTACCAACGCTTAGTATTTGCATCTGATTGTCGGCCTGCTTGAATGCTACAATGTTATTACTGAAATAAATAGGATTACCCAGCAGCAAATCCTGTAAGGTGTAAAAATCAAAAGGTAATTGTGTTAGTTCCTGCAGGTAAGCTATGGAGCGGTATTGAATCTCCTTTTTTAGTTTATTCATCACTTTTACACTGTCTTTCGTTACTATAGCTCGTACCCCTTCAATGCCAAGCAGGCCAGTAAGCGAAATCCAGATAACGCTATCCTTTTTCATACGAATATTGGCCGTAGCATCTTTGCCATCGCCGGAAGCGCCTTCATAGTCTACCTTCATTTTAGCATTGAACCAGGTATAGTCGATATGATTGGCCTGCACTTTTTGTAAAATACCGGCCCGTATGGCGGCAGAATCTGTAGGATTGGTTCGAATAATAACTGCTGTTGCCGTATCTTTTTTTGTAATAGCAGTTGATATTTTCTTAGTACTGCGGCAAGCTGTAAAAAGCATCATTGTTACTATAACAGTAGCAGCTATTTGAAAAAGTTTCATTTCTAAGTTTTTATTGTTTTCCCGTATGGCCAAAGCCACCTACGCCTCTTTCTGAAGCAGTCAGTTCATCCAGCGGTTGCCAGCTTATTTTCTCTACTTTTTGAAATACCATCTGAGCTATACGGTCACCCGGATGAATGGTTTGTGTCTCGCCGGATAGATTGATTAAAATAACTTTTATTTCACCCCGATAGTCGCAATCAATAGTACCCGGAGTATTGAGGCAGGTGATGCCATGCTTCAAAGCCATACCACTTCGGGGCCGCACCTGTGCTTCATAGTTATCCGGTATTTGTAAATATAAGCCGGTTGGTACAGCAAAGCGTTCCAGTGGTTGTAATGTTAGTGGCTCATCCATCATTGCCCGTATATCAAGCCCGGCAGCACCGGCCGTAGCATATGCAGGCAATTCGTTGGCAGAAGTATTTTTTATTCCGACCTGAACCATAGTATTTATGAATTAGAAGTTATGATTTAGGATTGGGGGGTTAGCACTTCCTATTATCTTTTTTGTTAGCACTTGCTGAATATCTCTTGCTTATTGCCCGTTGCTTGTTTTCTTTTGCAACATTACCGTTGCGTATGCTACGAGGCCTTCTTCCCGGCCAGCAAATCCCATTTTTTCAGTAGTAGTAGCTTTTATAGAAACGTCTTGTTTTGTTACAGATAGTAAGTTAGCAATCACCTCTTGCATAGCTTCTATGTGTGGTTTTATCTTAGGTTTTTCCAGGCAAACCGTACTATCCAGGTTTACCAATTGATAGCCTTTTTGCTGTACCAAGGTATAATTA
>CAXTDG010000198.1:0-3903 GCA_964242675.1 uncultured Chitinophagaceae bacterium | reverse complement strand
GGTATAAGTACGCTGCAAAAGTATTTTACTATCAATGCCTTCAAACTCAGCCGATGTATCTGGGAAATGAGTGCCAATATCTCCCAAAGCCAGAGCACCTAATAAGGCATCACAAATTGCATGAAGCAACACATCAGCATCACTATGGCCCAGTGCACCCTTCGTATGTTCCAACCGTACGCCGCCCAGCCAAAATTCCCGGCCTTCTACCAGTTGGTGAAAATCAATTCCAAAACCTGTTCTGTACATGTTGCGAAGAAAAGAAAATGACTAATGTGCCAATGTGAAAATATGCAAATGTGCAAATGTGCAGGTATGCTAACACCCTGTACTAAATCCAAACAGGCAATGAGTAACAGGCAAATTCAACTTCAGCGATTTCCGTAGTTTTTTAAATCCTTTTGAATTGATGTTCTGAATACTCAAACCGTTTGCAAAAACAAAAGAGCGAAGACAGTGTCTTCGCTCTTTTAAAATATGATTTTGTAAAAGCTTACTGAGCTTTATTAGCAAAATTGAACACCAGGCTGAAACGCAAAGTATTAGACAATGGATTGCGATTTACACCATTACCAGAAGGAATCAGGTAAGAAAAGTTCAAGCCAAAAACGTTATACACAATACCAACGCCAGCAGTAAAGAACTTACGATTACCCTTGTTTTTATCTTCGTAGAAATAGCCGGCCCGAACGAAGAACTGATCGTTGTAATTGTACTCAGCACCCAAGCTCACCTGTATTTCGCTCAGTTCATTTTTCAGGGAACCAGCATCTCCAAAAGAGGAGAACCAGCTACTAATTACACCTTTGCTACGGTATTCTGCAAGCCGGGCTGGATCAGTTGAATCACCATTAGGCTGCGGAGGAGTAGGCACTAACAATTTGTTGGCTTCAATACCAAGCATCAGCTTGCTGTTATTATCAAAAGCGCTGGTATGAGATACGCCTATACCAATGTTGGCAGGAATATAATCCCGTTGAGTAGCATCGTTGGTATACGAAATTTTTCCACCCAGATTGCTTAATGCTAAGCCTGCTCTCAGGCCAGCACCTCTGTCATCTGTATTATCGTAAAAGAAGGAAAGATCAGCTGCAACGGTGCTACCTGCTTTGTAAGATGTAGTACCACCTGCATAACCACGGGTTAGATTTGAATTGATGTAGCGCAATGTGACACCAACGCCAAATTTGTCAGTTAGCTTACGGCTATAGCCTACATCTACACCTAACTCAGTAGGTTTTCCGGTAGAGATTTGGTTACCTGAAAAGTCGGTAAACTGAATAGTGCCCAAATTGAAATACCGGAGAGAAGCTGATACAGCCGATTGATCATCCAGCTTATAATAACCAGCTAGAGCAGCAAGAAATACGTCGTTTACACCCAGGTCTTTCAACCAGGGAGTATAAGTAAGGGAAACGCCTGCCTTATCAGTATTGAAAGGAGTTTTAGCTAAATTCCAAAAACCGGAGTTTGCATCTGGTGAAGTTGCAATACCCAGATCGCCCATACCGCCACTACGGGCATCGGGCGAAATACGTAAAAATGGTACGGAGGACGTTACCACATTAATAGGTTCGGCTTGAGAAAAAGCCTGAGAAGACACTGCAGCAGCACAAAACAGTGCAGCACATTTCAATTTCAGTCTCATTAGGTCAGTATTGGTTTAATTTTCAAACAGTTGGTATGCTAAAGTAGGAACTTAAGATACCAATTTAAAATTTAGGTTGTAAAAAGTAAAAATGAAACAATAAGCGATACTGATTTAATGATTAAAAAAGCACTGCAATGTAAGGAGTGTTAATGAAAATGAAAAGCATTCCCTTTAATTTTCCGACATTGGACCGAATTATTTTGTTAACCAAGATTGCCACTTCTAAGTATGTGTCTTAGTTGCTTGCATCTGTTAAACACATACAGACTTTAAAAACCTGAATTGTGATGCATAGTACCATTCAATAAATATAATGTGTGGCTGTTAAACTTATAAAAGACGTATACCTCGTTTAATAACTTGATTTAGCGTGTATTATTGTATTAGTTGTAATATATAGCAGACACTAATATTTGAAAAAGCTGCTTCTGAATTAACGCTTTCACAAACTATTCTTACATTCGCTACCATTAATTATACAATATTGGCAATCGCCAACCGTTATTTAATCCAAAATCATCTTTGATGCAAAAAATGAGAATTACCTCGGCGGTAATGCTTGTGAGCAGCGTAATTACATTCACTTCGTGCAGTCTTTTTAAGAAAAAGTCGCAGTCGTCATCAGCTACCGGCTGGAATTACAATGACAAGAACCAAGGTGGCTACCAAGTAGCTAAACCCAAAGACGTAAAGGCTGGTCCAGGACTTGTGTTTGTTCAGGGTGGAACTTTTACCATGGGTGCTACGCAGGAAGACGTAATGCAGGATTGGAATAATGTGCCTAAGAGAATAACGGTAAATTCATTCTTTATTGATAAAACGGAAGTAGCCAATGTACACTACCGGGAATACCTGTACTGGCTAGGTCAGGTGTACGACCCGGAAGGCGATCCAAAAAATCAGGCTATTATTGACGCCGCATTGCCAGATACCTTGGTTTGGCGTAGCGAACTGGCTATGAATGAGCCATATGTTGAGTATTATTTCCGCCACCCGGCTTATAATTTTTACCCGGTAGTAGGTGTTACCTGGCAGCAGGCACACGATTTCTGCATCTGGCGCACAGATAGGGTGAATGAATTAGCCCTAATGAAAGGCGGTTTTATTAATAAGAATGAAACCCGTGGTCAGGCATTAAATGGAAAAGGCGAAGATGCTTTCAACACAAAGTCTTATTTACTAGGTTTAGTTGAGCCAGCTCCCGGAACAGCAGCTCGTAATAAAAAATCAGGTCTTACCAATCCTAACGGTACCCCACGTACGCATGTAACATTTGAAGATGGTGTTCTTAGTCCAGATTATCGCCTGCCTACAGAAGCTGAGTGGGAATATGCAGCTTTGGGTTACGTAAGCCTGAACCCACAGCCTCGTAAAAAAGAAAAAGGCCGTGGTGAAGAACTGATCAGCGATAAGCAAGTATATGCTTGGAGCAACAGCGGTAGCTTCAATAGCCTGCGGGATAGCCGTCGTGGTGCCTGGCAAGGTGCTATGCTGGCCAATTTCAAACGAGGTAATGGTGACTTGATGGGTGTAGCAGGTGGATTGAATGACCGTGCTGCTACTACTGCTCCGGTTGAATCTTTTTACCCAAATGGTTTTGGCTTGTATAATATGAGTGGCAACGTAAGCGAATGGGTAGAAGATGTTTACCGCCCACAGACGTATGAAGTAGGTGATGATTTCAACTATTTCCGGGGTAATAAATTTCAACGTCTGGCTAAAAACAGCGCTGGTGAATACATAAAAGATACCGTAAACGGTGTTACACTAAACCGTCCGAAATATGAACTGGAACCAGATAGCATATCTGAGCATCGGGTAAACTACCAACGGGCCAATGTAATCAACTACCTCGATGGTGACAGCCTGAGTGGTGCTTCTTATGGTTACGGAAAAACGACTCTCATCAGTGATAAGAGCCGTGTAATTAAAGGTGGTAGCTGGCTGGATTTACCTTACTGGCTTAGCCCTGGTACCCGCCGCTTTATGGAAGAAGATAAAAGTGCCAGTACAATTGGTTTCCGTTGCGCTATGACTTACTTTGGAGCTACAGAAGGCAATGGCCGCAAGACTGGTAATTACTTCCCTACCAAACGCCAACGCAGATAACAATAGGATAATCTCATCCCAAATACGTTTATCAAAAAGAGCCATCTTGAAAAGGATGGCTTTTTTGTTAAGTAATGTTTTAGATAAATAACTACTTACAGAAAATGAATTTCTAGGCAAAATGGTTGAAATATATACTATGG
>CAXTDG010000197.1:0-8112 GCA_964242675.1 uncultured Chitinophagaceae bacterium | reverse complement strand
TCATTGGACTTTTCCTCAGTCTCCATTTATTTGCTCAACCTTTCGAACCGGTGAATAAAGCCGCTACGCCGGAAGCAAAATCACTGCTGCGTTATCTCTATTCCATCAATGGAAAACACCTGCTGGCCGGGCAGCATAATTACAACGAGCAGCCCAACCGTTTTTCCGACAGCGCCTACGCCATCACTGGAAAGTACCCCGCCGTATGGGGCACCGATTTCATCTGGAACGGCACCAAAGACAACGGGTCAACTATTGTAGCGGAAGCTATTCAGAAATCGAAAAAAGGCTACCTCGTTACGCTGATGTGGCATCAGGGTCGCCCAACAGACAATCCGCCTTTCGGCTGGAAAGAAAGCATACAAGGCAAGCTAACCGATGCCCAATGGAAAGAACTGATAACGCCTGGCACAGCATTATACAACAAATGGCTGGCACAGATAGATGTAATTGCTGGCTACCTGAAGCAATTGCAGGATGCCCACGTACCAGTGTTGTGGCGGCCTTACCACGAAATGAATGGCATCTGGTTTTGGTGGGGCAATAGAAAAGGAAAAGACGGCATTGCCAAACTCTGGCAAATGATGTACGACCGCTACACCAATTACCACCACCTCAACAACCTTATTTGGGTATGGGGTGCCAATGGACCACGAGATATTCCCGGCGATGAAGCTTATACCTACAAAGACTTTTACCCCGGTCACCAATATGTCGATATTTTGGGCACCGACATCTACCACTCCGACTACGAGCAGAAAGACTACAACGAACTGGTGGCCCTTGCCGGTGGCCGCATCATTGCTCTGACGGAAGTAGGAACCCTACCCTCCATTGCTGTGCTGGCAGCACAACCCAAATGGGCTTGGTTCCTTGTATGGTCGAGCTGGTTATGGACGGATAATACCCGGCAGCAGGTAAAAGAGATTTATAACAGCGAAAAAACGCTGACGCTGGATGAAGTGAAGATGGAAAAGTAAAGTCTTCAAATTTAAACGTTCTCAAACGGCGGACAATTACTTTTGAATTACCACCTGCCTGCTTTGCCCGATTGTACTGGTGATAACAAGATTCGCCATCGTAGAATCTACATTTATAAACCGGGCCGACTGCGATAAAAATGAAGTGCCATAATAAAACTCCTTCTTTTCAGCAGTGCCGTTTTTGTATTGGATGATGGCGTATTGGTCAGTCGGATGTAGCCCGATAGTTTTTACCGGACGTCTTAGCTGAAACACTTTCAGGGCATCTTTATACTGGCTGCCTGCTACCAGGTATTTCCCTTTGCCGTAGGCTAGTTTTACTAATGCCTTGCCATTGCCCGGAATGTAAACACCACTTTGCAAAATAGATAGCGGCTGGAAGCTTCCTTTGCCGTCCCCTTTCAGCAATAAGCCGTTCAATGCATCGAACCTGCCAATGGAAACTTCCGTTCCGTAATCGTTGCCATTCATCAATACATCCAAGTTGCCGTCGCCGTCAAAATCATCTGCTATCATGCCGTTCAAAGCACTCACCTGTGCGGCTTTCGGCAAAGGAATCATGGTGAACTTTCCGCCACCATCATTTCTGATGTAACAGGATTGCAACGTATTCGCTTTCAACCGTTGTGCATCTTTCATCATCGCTGCCGGGAAGATGTCGCTCATAGTAGCAGTAGCAAAAGGCTTGTAGGTATCGTACCGCTTTTTCAGGGAAGGAATCCGGTCAATAATTTCATCCCGGCCCACTGCCGGAAACTCAGACAAACCGCCCTTTGTGTCTGGCAGAAATAAGGAGGGAATAGCAACATAGCCACCATTATTTTCAAAGTCTTTCGCAGTTATGTAAACAGGGTGTTCTTCGCTGGCCTGGTAAAGTGTGTTTAAGCCGATATTGCCTACAATGTAATCGTTTCTGCCCGTATGCCGGAAGTCGCCAGCCACAATGGAATTCCACAAACCGGTCTGCCCGCTGATTCCAGTGGTGGAAGTGATGTTCTTAAACTTCCCATTCGTATTTTTCAAAAAAGTAACTGGCATCCATTCGCCAGTTAGCACTAAATCGAGTTGGTTGTCATTATCAAAATCGGTAAATAAAGCATCGCAAACCATCCCGATATGAAGCAGGTCAGGAGCTACTTCAGCCGTTACATCGGTAAATTTTACCTGACCGTTTTTTGTATCATTTCTAAAAATAAAACTGCTTACTGGTTTCGGATATTGCCAGGGTTCTACCCGGCCCGACACAAACAAATCAGGCTTGCCATCCCGGTTGTAATCAATCGATTTTACACACAGCTTGCTAGTATGGTTTATGGGCAAGGCAGCGCTATCTCTTTTAAAAGCCCCTTTGCCATTGTTCAGGTACAACCTGTCTTGGTAGTTGGTACTGCCACTTTTATATTTATAACCGCCACTGGCAATATACACATCCAGGCTGCCATCGCCGTTGGCATCAAAAAGCAGTACGCCTTCGTCCCTGGCATTCCACTGCGTTTCTTCTTCGGTAGCCAGCATTTTCCGTTGTGTAAAACGGGCATCTGCTTGTTGTAAAAAAAGCGTTGGCCCATTGTAGTAGCTACCCGCAATGAGGATATCATCCAGGCCATTTCCATCCACATCACCAGCGGCCAGGGCGGGGCAATATTCCGATACCTTGTGGGGTAGTGTGGTTTGTATGTTGAAGTCGGCAAAGTCAATATCTTTAGAAGTATAATTGATACCGGCAGCTTTTGTTATCTCTTCAAACAGGGGCGCTGTGGTTAGTTTTTCAGGCTGCCATTCGTAAGTTTCCGTGGCATCTTTTACATTCACTTTTAGCACCTGGTCGGCGGCTATTTTTTTCAAGATTTGTTTTTTACCCTGCGGCCAGCGGATAACGACCGAATCTATCAGCGTCGTTTTTCCTAAACCAAAATGAGCTATGCACTGGTCGGTGGAGAGGTAGCCCCGATAGGGTGTATTTTCAAAAGCCTGATGCTTGTTGCCATCATAATAAATGTCAATCCAAGTGCCAATGCCATTGATGTTTTGAGTATTACCAATACATTTTACCTGTAAATAATGAGCAGTGGTATCCTTCGCATTGCGGAGATTATTTCGGTACACAAAAGCTTCATCGTTGATGTTGTTAATCACAAAATCCATGTCGCCATCCCCATCCAGATCGGCATAAGCAGCCCCGTTTGAAAAGCCGGGTGTGCCCAGCCCCCAGGTATCTGTTACATCATTAAAGCTAACGCCATCCGTATTTTTAAAAGCGTATTTTGCCAGCTTCACTTCCGGAATTTTTTTCATCATTTGCAGTGGCGTTTCGCCCCCAACGCTATGCTGGCGGTAAGCAATAAAATCATGGTCGGTTACATCTCTGGGGAAGCCATTGGTAACAATCATATCCCGGTAGCCATCGTTGTCAAAATCCTGTACCAGCGGTGTCCAGCTCCAGTCGGTTTGGGCTACTCCGCTCATAAAGGCAATCTCACTAAAAACCGGTGCGCCAACTGTGTCGCCTTCGGTTATTCTTGGTCCCTGGTTTATTTGCAACGTATTGCGTACATATTGGTATTGGTTTCCATACAACTCAAAATTCTGGAAAGCATTATAACTAGTAGAACCCAGCATCATCTTCTTTCGATAATTATCTTTTGGGTTCATATCCAGCTCTATTACATCGCTCAGTCCATCGTTATTTACGTCGATGATATCCTGGCCCATAGCATTGAAAGAAGTATGCTTGAAATATTCTTTGCTGCGGTTGGTAAATGTGCCATTATGGTTGTTGATGTACAGGATATTGTCCGACAAAAAATCGTCCGTTACATAAATATCCTTCCACCCCTCCCGGTTAATGTCAGCAACATGTGGACCATATCCAAAGCCGTCCAGCATAATACCAGCGGCTACAGAAACATCCTGAAAAAACGGATGCTGTAAACTGTCGCTATTATTGCGATACAATCTTCCTTTGGTACTACGATTAGCTGGGTTAGTACCCTTTCCAAATTTATTTTCATTGTCCGATGAAGCGGCATTGACAGTGAGGTACATATCGAGGTCTCCATCATTGTCATAATCAAAAAAATTGGCCATGGTAGATTGTTCCCGAATAGCCAGCCCATACTCATCCGCCATGTTTTTAAAATGTGGTATTCCGGCTGCATCCAATCCCTGGTTGACATATAAAATATTGGTTCTTCGCACCGAATCGGGGTAGATAGTATTGCAGATGTACATGTCCATCAACCCATCATTGTTTATATCTACTATGGCAGCGCTTCTTGCCCACCTGCTCATACCAGCAACACCTGCTTTATCGGTAATGTCATCAAACTTAAAATCACCTTTGTTTAGGTAGAGCTTGCAAGGCACCATGTTGCCGGTAAAATAAATATCTGGCAATCCGTCGTTATTAAAATCGCCAATGCCCACACCACCGCCGTTGTAAATATTTACAATGGCCATCGGGTTCATAGAATCGCTTTCTGTAATGGTGTTGTTGAAATAAATACCGGAATGGGAAGCCGAAATTTTTTCAAATAATGAAGAACGATTTTTACAGGAGAATGCTCCAATCAAGCAAAAAGAAATAAATAAAAGCCGGAAAATTTTCATAAGCACTTTTACTGAAATAGGCTAACCAATAAAACTATAACCGGAAAGATAGTAAAGCAAAAAGGTTCCTCAAAAGAGAAACCTTTTCTTATTAAGAGTTGAAGTTTAATAACCAGGATTTTGCCTCAAATTTGGGTTCAGTGCAATGGCACCCTGTGGTATAGGTAAAAGTAAATTGTTCACTATTGGTGTTGTATTGTACAAGCCATGTTTCAATCCATCTCTTGTAGGGCCGGGAGCAGGGTTCACAACAGGATCGTAACTACCATCTACCGTACCATTAGCAGCTTTGATGAAATTGATAGCCACATCATTACCGGCCCGACACAAGTTGTAAAACAGAGAATATTCACCGGTCAATTCATGCCGGTATTCACTCAATACCATTTGCAATGGGTCGGTAATAGCTACGCCAGGTGTTCCGTTGTAGTTAGCGCTGTCCCTCATTACCGCAGGCGCTAATCCTACTCCGCCCCAAGCTCTGTCACGTACCAGTTTCAAATCGGCCATGGCACCAGCTACATCACCGGTACGCACCTTACACTCGGCACGGCTTAGCAAAATCTCAGCATAGCGAAGCAGGATCTGGTTCTGATCGCCGAAAATAGCGGAAGGGCCATAGTTACCGGTAAGGTTTGGATCTCTCCATTTTTTGGCACAAACATATCCGGTACGGGCACCATCGCTTCCGTACCAGGGTCTTGTAAGTGTACCAACCGTATTTATGATGGTGCCGTTATCTGCTTTGTATTTAGGATCGTTGGCAGCAAACCCACTTACTACGGGAATGTAGCCTTTGATGCCACCCCATTTGGCTATAATGCCTGGGCTTTGTAAGGAATCGCCAGGACCTACAATGGTTAAGTACTTACGTTTATCGCCTTGCTGAAAAGAATTCCATAAAGCAGGGTTGCCATAGTCATAGCCTTGCTGGGTTATTTCTTCAGGCCAGCTAAAGCTGTCTATCCAGCCCAGTTCCGCACCGGGTGGGTTCCAGCTACCATCCCAGCTTTGGGAACCATTTGGCGGCAATTGAAACTGCACTTCGAATAAGGACTCATCGTTATTCTGCTGGCTATACTCATGCACATTGGCAAAGCTTGGCAGCAAACGATGATTATTATGTATTTCAGGACTATTGAAAGCAGTTAGTGCACCGGTATAATCTTTTAACCACATACGGGCTGCCCCTTCAAACCCAAAAGCCGTTCCTTTGGTTGCTCTACCTACTTCAGAGGTAGGCAAGCCAGATTTTGACACTAGCAGTATTTCAGCCTGCTGCATATCTGATACCACCTGCCTAAATACAGAATCACGGGAAGCCCTTGCCAGTAAACCAGTGTTTACGTTTCCGCTTGTATCAATCTCGATGGGTACACCACCAAAAGAAGCTGCTAAGTAATACAAAGTCATACCCCGCAGAAAAAAAGCTTCACCCCGCAAGCGGGCTGCCAGTTGAGGCGTAACAACTCCTTTGCCCTGTGCCGTTGTAATAATTTTAAAGGCTGCATTTGCCCGACCAATACCAATGTAGCTCGGGTTCCAGAATGTATTAAGTCCGCCGAAAGGGGCGGGAATTTGGTAGTTGTTCCAAAACACATCACCACCCCAATTAAAGAAATCGTGGGTGCTGAAATTAGCCCTGTACCAAATGCATTTTTTTAGCAAATCGCTGTTCTGATAGGTATCATAAATTGCGTTTACGATAGCTACTACATCGTTAGACTTATTGAAAGTAGCATCAGCGGTAGCTCCTAATTGGTTTTCCTGCTCCAAAAATTTTTCTCTACAGGCAAAAGGTACTGTACCCAAAGAAAGAGTTATGATGATGGCAGAAAATAGTTTAATCCTTTTCATATTGCTATTTTGTATCGTTCGTAGTTTAGAAGGTGACGTTTAAACCGAAAGTGAAGAATCGAGAAGAGGGATAAATACCATTATCCACGCCATTTAAAATTGGGCTACCACCTTGTATACCTACTTCTGGGTCTAGCCCGCTGTATTTGGTAATGCTAAACAGATTTTGAGAAGAAAGATAGAGCCGTAGCCTTGAGATAGAATACCGGCTGCTGAGGTGAGATGGTAAAGTATAACCAACTGTAATATTCTTCAATTTCAGATAGCTACCATTCTCTACCCAAGTACTGGAAGGCACATTGTTCAGCGTATTATCGTCGTTAGCAAGTGCCCTAGTGTATTTGTTTGAAGGGCGGGTAGGTGTCCAGTAATTGTTGTAGTAATCAACGCTTACGTTTTGAACGCCTTCCGAACCTCTTTTTTGAAAAGACTGCAGGCTGCTTTGTACATAGTTAAGCGTTTTGTTTCCGTAGGTACCATAAAAGTACATGTTGAAATCCCAGGCCTTGTAAGAGGCATCGAGGTTGAGGCCACCGAAAAACTTAGGTTGTGGGCTTCCAATGCTAGTTCTGTCATTCGCATTTACCACACCGTCGCCGTTGATGTCAGCAAAATAGCGGTCGCCGGGTTTAGTAGCAGCCCGGTAGTAAACGCCGCCGGGAGCTTTCGCATTCAGGGCATCAATCTGTGCCTGCGATTGAAAAACACCTAATGATCGATAACCATAAAATTCACCAGCTTCACCACCTATTACATACTGGCTAAATTCATACCAACCTTGTCCTGTCAAGGCACTTCCATATCCGAAGTTTTTACTGGTCAACGAACTTACACCGGAGGTGATGTCTGTAATTCTATTCTTAATAGCTGACCAGGTTATGCCTACCCCGTATTGAAAGTCTCTGCCTTTTTTGCCTCTGTAGTTGACAGCAATTTCAACGCCTTTATTGGTCATTTCACCTACGTTGCGGGTAATAAAACTGTAACCGGTTTGTGGCGATGCCGGGATACTTAGTAAAAAATTCTCCGATCTTCTGGTAAACCAATCTGCCGTAACAGTAAGTGCACCCTTTAGAAAAGCTGCATCCAAACCAATGTTTGTGGTATAGTCTGTTTCCCATCTCAAATCAGGATTAGCGGGTTGAATTTGTGCAATACCATTTTGATACACACCACCGAAGGGGTAACCAAGATTATCAGCACCACCACCATTTATAGCAGGTCCGTAATTTCCTGCATACAGCGACTGATACTGGAAAAAACCAATAGAAGCCTGGTTACCTACTGCACCATAGCTACCTCTTAATTTCAGATCATCTAACCAACCAATACTTTTTAAGAAAGTTTCATTCTTAATCCTCCAGGCAATGGCGCCAGAAGGAAATACACCGTATTTATGCCCTCTTTCAAATCTGGAAGATCCATCTCTTCTGATGGTACCTGTTATCAAATACTTATCTCCAAAATTGTATGTTAATCGGCCGAAAAGAGATGCCAGTGTTGATATAAGCTCACCATTGCCAACTACACCTGCCTGGATGTTTGACTGATTGAATATTGGGTTTGTAACCTGCGACAAATCCCTTATCTGCCCATTGGGAGGAATGCCCCTGCCACCCATAGCAGAGTATGTGTTTTTCTGTGCAGAAATACCACCTACAAA
>CAXTDG010000196.1:0-8125 GCA_964242675.1 uncultured Chitinophagaceae bacterium | reverse complement strand
GCTTGTGTTCGTATATCTCTTCCTTCAAATAATCAGGAGCAAATAGAATCCCTTTATCGACTGAAAAAATAATTTTTCCAATTACACCTGATGGTTTTATGACAGCACTGAAAATGATGTTTGCATCCGTAATAAATATCATTTAACAAGCATTTTTGCTGTCAATTTTTTAGCCATTGAAGCATTGACTTCATTAGCTAATTCGTCTATCTCTTCCTGAGGCACATCTACATCTTTCATAATCTCCAAAACGTTTGCATAGTCGTATATCCGCATTACTTTCTCCGCCATCTCAGGCGAACTCATTTTAATAATGATATTCTCACCATCATTCCTCATTTGTAATTTTTCCATAACACTACTTTTCTCAAATTTACACATTCTCCACAACCAGCTGGTTAAGTAATTGTTTCTTGTCCTGCTCGATGTGTTTTATCACAGTGTTCACTTTATACTTATTACGCAAGTGCCGGGCTGTTTGTTCGGCTGCGTATACACTGCGGTGCTGGCCGCCGGTACAGCCAAAATTGATGCTTAAACGCTCAAAACCCCGCTGCAAATAATCTTCCACGTTTATATCCACCAGGTCGAAAACGGAATTGATGAAAGACGGCATTTTGGTGTTTTGTTCCAGGTAGTCTTGCACCTCTTTGTCTTTGCCAGTAAGGACTTTAAATTTCTCTAAACGACCGGGATTTAGTACGCCACGACAATCGAAAACATAACCACCGCCATGGCTGGATTCGTCGCTTGGGTAGCCGGTGATTTTGTAGGAAAAACTGTTGATGTAAACGGTAAGTGGAGAATCGGGGGAAGCTTTTGGTGGGTCGAAGCGGTTGATGATGTCGTCGGTTACCACGAAGCGAAGCATACGGGTAAATTCTGGCAGCTCAATTTGTAACGGCTTGTTTTCCAAAAACCATTTCAGGTTGCGGAGGGCTAGGGGAATAGAGGTAAGAAATTGCGCCTTGCGTTCAAACAAACCTCGGAAGCCGTAAGCACCCAAAACCTGCAGTAAACGTATAAGCACAAAGCCGTAGAACTGGCCGATAAACTTTTCCCGGTCGAATGTTTTTTCAAGCACCTTTTCCAGGCTGTTCATGTAGTGTTCCAGCAGTTCGTCTTTCCATTCGGCGCTGAGTTCGGCACGGGCCTGCCAAATCATTGAAGCGGCATCATATTGAGGAGCGCCGGCCATACCGCCCTGGTAGTCGATGAAGTAGGGACGATTTCCTTTTAGGTAAATGTTGCGGCTCTGGAAATCCCGGAACATGAAAAATTTGTAATCGGTATGCTCCAGGTAATTGCTCAACATTTCAAAATCGTCGAGCATTTGCTGCTTGTCGTAGGGGGCTTGCAGCGTATCAAGAAAGTAGTATTTGAAGTACAACAAATCGCTGAGGATGGCTTGTTTACCGAATTCTTTGGCGGTAAGGCAGTAGCGATAATCGAGACCGACATTTCCAAGCACTTGCAAGCGGGCTAATTGGTGCAGGCTTTCTTTAAGTAAGTCCTTCACCGCATCAGTGTGGCCTTCGCTTTCGAGGCGGTTGAGCAGGCTTTCGTTTCCTAAATCTTCTTGTAGGTAAATGGTTTTGTCTCCATTGATGGCAATGATTTCGGGGACAGGTAAGTCATTGCTGTGGAAGTGTTTGGAGAAATAGGTGAAGGCTTCGTTTTCGGGAACGTTGAGGCCATAAGTGGCGATATATGATTGCTTGGCAGCTTGCAGGCGCAGGTAGCGGCGGTCGCTGCCGCTTTGAGGTAAAAGTTCGGGCGTAATATTTTCTGTTTGGAAATGGGTCTCGGCAAAGGCTTTTACTTGGGCAATAATTTCCTGGATGGTGTGAGGCGTTGTCATGCTATATATGAATTAGGAATGATGAAATTTTATAATGGCGGCAAGATTGGGTGCAACAGGTGATGGCTGCATTTAGTTTAAAAAGGGTGGCAAAGCTAATCCGAAATGTAGATGAAACACAACGGGTTTAAAACTAGTAATGCTCAATAGTAGTACTTCACTTGAACGGTGCCAACGCCGCAGAAGCTCAACCGGAGTTATTGCTGCTGGGCCCAAAAAGAAAACGGCAGAACCCGGCCACCAGTGATGTGAAAGCGATGCAAGACGGAACTGAAAGCTAGTACTCATAGGACTTTTGTTTGTCGCTCGTTTTTAGGTGCCAACTCTTCGGCATCATTTTTAAGTGGGCATAGGAAATTAAAATACATGAAAAGGATTTTTATGGTGGCGCTGGCTGGGGCCATGCTGGCCAGTTGCGGCAATAACAGCAACACGTCGACTGGTGGCGATAGTACGGGAACGGGCAGTGTGGATACGGCATCGAAGACGTACACGCTGGAACCGGTGTTTCTGGATAGCACGTAGTAGTCTACCGGCATTACGAAGGCGGAAGGCGGACGACTGTTTATTAGCTAACCGAGGTGGTCGCCGATTTATAAATATGCGGTGATTACGACGGAGGGCATGAGCGGTAAAAATCCGTACCCGGATAGCACCATGAACATGTGGAAACCCGGCCAGCCCGGACAAAATAAATGGGTTTGTGTGCAGTCGGTGGTGGTGGATGATGAAGGTAGTATTTGGGTAATTGACCCATCGGCACCGATGCTGAAAAACATACAAGGTAACGGCGCAAAACTGGTAAAACTTAGCAAAGGTGGCAATACGGTGGAAAGGACCTATCCGATTGGAAGTGCAATTACCGACACCAGTTATGCAAATGATGTGCGGATTGACACGAAGAATGGTTATGCGTATATGACCGATTCGAAACCGGG
The DNA here is from genome assembly GCA_964242675.1 of uncultured Chitinophagaceae bacterium. GTDB lineage: Bacteria > Bacteroidota > Bacteroidia > Chitinophagales > Chitinophagaceae > JAZKFT01. Next base: position 5,326 of record CAXTDG010000196.1, on the reverse strand, counting down.
TGGAATTATTATTGTGAATCTGAAAACAGGCAAGGTTCGGGAAGTGTTAGGGGGCGATAAATCTACCCTGAGCGATCCTGCTTATAAGTTTACGATTGATGGTAGAGAACTGATGAAAGATGGCAAGCCTGCGAAGTTTAATTCAGATGGTATTGCGCTGACGCCGGATGGGGATTGGCTGTATTATAAACCGCTGACAGATGATAAATTGTATCGTATTAAAACGGAATACTTGCGGGATAGCAGTCTGGCTGATAGTGCCTATGGTAGTAAAGTGGAAGATTTGGGAAAATTCAACACGACTGATGGAATGATATTCGACAAAGACGGCAACCTGTATATGGGCGACCTGGAAAATTACCAGATTGTAAAGCTGGATAAAGACTTGAAGAAAACAGTACTGGTAAAAGACAGCAAACTGATTTGGCCTGATACATATGTAATTGCTGACGGCTATTTATACTTTACGTGTTCGCAGATAAACATGCAGCCGGAGTATAACAATGGCGTGAATAAACGGACAACACCTTATATGACTTACCGGATAAAATTATAGAAGTAGTGAAAATGCAAAAGCCCTTGCTTGGTGATTAAGCAAGGGCTTTTTTATAAAAGAATTTTCAACCACAAAGGGCGCTAAGAAAATGCAGTTCTACTTAGCGTTCTTTTCTTCTTTGCGGTAAATTATTACAACTTGTGGTCAGGCTTAATGAGCTGTGGAAATTGCTCCTGCGTTTCTTTTGCTTCCGGAATACAAACGGCCCGTACATAACCTTGATTCGGATTTAGTTCCATGTAATTCTGGTGATAATCTTCAGCCGTCCAGAACTTGCTGAATGGTTTTACTTCAGCGGCAATCTTTTCCTTGTACTTGGGTTGAATAGCGTTGATGGCTGCATCTATTTGTTGTTTCTCAGCAGCATTGCGGTAAAAAATAATGGAACGGTACTGCGTACCGATGTCATTTCCCTGGCCGTTTACTTGTGTTGGATTTTGCCCGGTAAAATAAATTTTTAGCAAAGTAGGGTAGGAGATAACACTGGAATCATAATAGACATTCACCGTTTCGGCATGGCCAGTATTGCCTGTTTCGATGGATTCATAACTGGGATTTTTAGTATTACCTCCAGCATAACCGCTGACTACTTCGGCAACACCTTTAATGCTTTCGAACAAACCTTCTTCGTGCCAAAAGCAACCCGCTGCAAATGTGGCTATGCTGTATTTGGAAAGATCTTTCGTGGCAATATGTTGATAGGTCTTTTTCGGCTGGGCGGTGCAGGAAGTAAGCACCAGCAGGCAAGCCAAAAAGAGGAATATGGTTGATAGCTTTTTCATGTAATAAATTTACGATTTAAGTATAAAATCGGGTGTTAAGGAGAATGAAAAAGCTGGATGTCATTGTGCCGTTTTACAATCCGCTTCTTAGTACAGCTATGCCAACCATAGCGGCTGTTTCTGTTCGCAACCGGGTATGGCCGAGCGACACTTCGAGAAAATGATTCTCGATTGCCTGTTCAATTTCTGATGGAGTAAAATCACCTTCTGGTCCAATCAATAACAATTTGTTTTCTGAGCTGGAGCCGTATGCGGCGATACTGCTTTTGTCTGTTGATTCTAGGCAATGGGCAATTAGTTTTTGTGGTTGATTAGCTTGTTTAATTACTTTTTCAAAAGGGGTAGGTTGGTGTAGTACTGGCAACCAAGTTTGCTGACTTTGCAGCATTGCGCTGATTACAATTCCATTCATGCGGTCGTGGCGAAAAGCCTGCCGTTCAGTTCGTTGGCAAATCATGGGAATGATTTCCAGCACGCCAATCTCAGTGGCTTTTTCTAACAGCCATTCTATACGGGCTGCATTTTTTAATAGGGAAATGCCTAACGTTAGTAAGGGGCGCAATGGTGGGTGAAATTCTCTGGATGTGATTTTTACTTCCGCCTTGTTTTTATGAGCATTGGTTAGTTCGGAAACGGCCAGCCAACCCTTGCCATTGGTAAGTTGCAGCGTTTCGCCTTCTTTCATTCGCAACACCTGCACGGCATGCCGGCTGGCGGTTTCGTCGAGGGTTTGGAGACGGTTGATTTCCTGTAAATCCGGTGCGTAAAAAGTAGGCACGTCCATGAATAGAAAGTTTTAAGGCAAGTGGGTTTTACCACGAAGGCACGAAGAAATACAAAAGGATTTCGTTTTGCAACAAGAATTGACCGCAAAGGAGCAAAGGGCGCTAAGGAATACAATGATGAACTGATGGAAGCTTGATAGTAGTACTGTTTTTCAATGGTGCCATCGCCACTTCAGTTTCATTTGTATTCTACAGGTGAAGCCTCAAAAAGAAAAAACCGAACAGCTATGTCGTTCGGTTTTTGAAAAATATTCTTTGTCTTTATAATAAAAATTAGAACAGTGCATCCTCATCACTGGCAAAACCCGTATCGAAATCTTCATCTTTCGATTCATTCATTTTACTGCCCCGTTGGATGTACAAACCAGCACCACCGCCACCTTCGTCGCCACTTTCATCTGGCGTAAGTGGTCGGAATTTATTGGCTCCGGCACCCGCAGGTAAAGCTGCTTTATAACTGGCCTGGGCGGTTTCTTCACTCATGTCTACAAATTTTTGGATATGCAGTTGTGCCTGTAAAATAACTGTGTCCAAACTACCATTACGGTGCTTGGCAATTTTTACGTGGGTTTCACCTTTGTTACTTTCGCCCACTTCATTTTCTGTTATTCCGTAGTAATCTGGTCGGTATAAGAACATTACCATGTCGGCATCCTGTTCAATGGCTCCTGATTCACGTAAGTCACTCAACTGAGGTATTTTATTTCCGTCTTTACGGCTTTCCACGGCCCGGCTTAACTGGCTAAGTGCCATTATCGGGATTTGTAGCTCTTTTGCTAACTGCTTTAAGGCACGGCTGATACCGCTGATTTCCTGTTCACGATTGGTATTTTTATCGCTACTACCGCTCATTAGTTGCAGGTAGTCAATAATCACCATGCCCACTCCATATTTATTTACCATGCGACGGCACTTGGCCCGAAGTTCAAACACATTTAGGGCAGCACTATCATCAATATAAATAGGGGCAGTTTCCAGTGGAGAAATGCCTTTAGTCAGCAGTTGTTTCATCTCGTAGTCTTCCAGGCGGCCACGGGAAATTTTCTCCATGGGAATCTCACTCTCGGCACTAAGAATACGCTGTACCAACTGACTGGCACCCATTTCCAAACTGAAAAAGCCAACAGGCCGGGGCCGTGTTTTGTGCATAGCACAGTTACGAGCCAAGTTAAGGGCAAAAGCCGTTTTACCTACTGCAGGGCGAGCAGCCAGAATGATCAAATCCGTTGGTTGCCAGCCGTTCGTTATTTTATCCAGTGAAGGGAAACCACTGTGACAACCGGTGATTTCTTCCTTCTGGTTACGCAGTTCCTCAATGCGGCTATAGGTTTTGGCCAGCACTGTCGGCAGCTCATCAAAGTTCTTTTTCAGGTGATTATTGGTAATCTCAAACAAGCGGCTTTCGGCACTATCCAGCAAATCAAATACGTCGGTGCTGTCTTCGTAGGCATCGGCAATGGTTTCGCTGCTCATGCGGATCAGTTCCCGCTGAATGAATTTTTGCAACACAATACGGGCATGGGCCTCAATATTGGCGCTGCTCGTCACCATATTGGTCAGCTTGGTTACGTAGTACGGTCCACCTATTACATCCAGCTTTTCCCGAAATCGCAGTTCTTCCACCACCGTTAAAATATCGATGGGCAAACTTTTGGCTTGCAAACCCATCATCGCTTCAAAAATGAGTTCGTTTGCTTCTACGTAAAAGCATTTGGGTTTCAGAATTTCTGCCACGGTATCGAAAGCACTTTTTTCCAGCATAATGGCGCCTAGTACGGCTTCTTCCAGGTCTTTTGCTTGGGGTGGTATTTTGGCAAAGCCTAACGAGCCGAAGTCAAAAGCAGGTTTAGGGCGACGGCTGCCAGTCTTTCGGTCTTTCGTATTTAATTTCTCCATACAATCAGTTTTGGCCGGTAAAAAGTACAACGGGGTTCCGAAGATAGATTTAAACGGGTGGCGGTTGTAGTGGAGCAACATTTAAATTTATCCCCAAAATCACCCGTAAATATGTAAATCAATGAAAGGCAAAGTCTTCCATAGAAACAAACCAAATGAACCAAACCCATTTGTGTCATCCGTTTTTTGCCAACGCTACCTATTTACTTTGTAAGAAGGAGATAATAAAAATCTTTACCGTAGGCTGCTGGTTGTTCTCCCCAGATTCATAAGAAAAATTTGGTAAGGAAATGGCAAACCTCCACATCTTTGGCGTTCAAAGCATAGCCATTTCTACAAAACCCAAATTGACCATATGAAAAAAGTGTTTTTCTCAGCACTGCTTCTTTCCGCACTAGGAATAACCATTAGCAGTTGCAACAATTCAGAAAATAAATCAGCCAATATGGAAGCCGATTCAGCAAAAATGACGAACAGTATTACCCAAAAAGACTGGGGTACTTTCGATGGTAAAAAAGTATCGCTGTACACCCTTGCCAATAAAAACGGCGTAAAGGTGAGCATCACCAACTACGGCGGTACCATTACCGAATGGCTGACCAAGGAAAAAGGTGGGAAGGAAAGCAGCATCGTTATTGGCTTCGATAGCTTAAGCGGTTATTTGGCGAAGCCCCCTTATTTTGGTGCTTTGATTGGCCGCTACGGAAACCGGATTGCCAAAGGAATGTTCAAGATTGGTTCTGCGGAATACAAGTTAGCTATCAACAATGCGCCTAACAGCTTGCATGGGGGCGATAAGGGTTTTGATAAAGTGGTTTGGGATGCTATGCCTGATTCTACCAAATCGGAATTAACCCTGCATTACATCAGTAACGATAGCGAAGAAGGCTACCCTGGTACGCTGGATGTAACGGTGAAGTACACGCTGACGAATGATGACGAACTGGAAATTGGTTATACAGCAACCACCGATAAAGCAACGCCGGTAAATTTGACCAATCATGCTTACTTCAACTTGACGGGCGATGTAAACAATACTATCCTCAACCACTCCTTGCAAATAGATGCGGATAATTATACGCCGGTAGATGCTACGCTGATCCCTACTGGAAAAATTGAACCAGTAAAAGGCACTCCGTTCGACTTTACAACCAGCACCCAAATTGGTGCCCGGATAGACCAGGTAAAAGGTGGCTACGACCACAACTGGGTACGGAATGGCAAAGGCGGTAGCATGGGTAAAGTGGCTACGGTGTCTGATAGCATCAGTGGCCGCAAATTAGAAGTGTCTACTACCGAGCCAGGCT
>CAXTDG010000195.1:0-8146 GCA_964242675.1 uncultured Chitinophagaceae bacterium | reverse complement strand
ATGTTACACTGCCGAGGAAGATTTTGGAAGGTTTCAAAAAGACGTTACCGATAGCAGGAAGCTTTGAAACTTCTTTTTTCGTAATTATTTACCAACCGACCCAACCTTCGGTATAAAAGAGTTTATCCCTTCATCATCCTTGCATGTATATCCTCCACAGTTTTCCGTGCTGAAGCAAATGCACCGGCCATCCAGGCATTGAGGTAGGTCATGTGTTCGCCAGCGAAGTACACGTTCTTGTCAGGTTGTAGTAAGGCTTTATAAAGTGTTTGTCTTGTTTCGGAAGTGTATAACGCCCAGCCACCCATACTGTACGGCGTTTTGTGCCAGCTTACAGAAAACGATTTTTCGAATTCTTTGTCGTATTGTGGATGAATAAGGCGGCCTTTTTCTAGTGCAAATTTTTCTCTGTCGGTAACACTTAATTTACCAATGCGGTCGGCCTTATCATTAAAATTGTAATAGCCAATCAGCACGCCTTTTTTACTGAGGTAATCGTAGCTGGGATAGAAGATTTGGGTGAGGTCGTTATTGGTATGGGTAATGCCACCAAAAATATTTTCATCTTCCTCCCAAAAGCGTCGCTTAAACTGCAGGCCAATCTTGCCCGTTTGTATGTAAGGAATATAGTCAATAGCCCTGCTCACATCACTCGAAAAATTGTTGCTGATATTGCTCAGCACCGGCAGCGGAATAGTACAAACACAGAGGTCGGCTGTTATCTTTTTTTCTACACCTTTTTCTCTATACAAAACCGTTACGCCGCTATCGGTATTCTCAATATTGCTAACAATACTTTCGAAATGAATAGTACCTGATGGCAGTTTTTTCTCTAATGCTTTAGGTATAGCATCCATACCACCAACGGCCTGAAAAAGCGTCATTTGCAATTCATGCACATACTCGTTCACATTATAAAAATCAGGACTCATCAAGCCCGATTGAATAATGTCAGCCAGCTTATTTGGGTCTGCAATTTTCCCAGCCTTTTCTCCGGCACCTAATGGTTCTAAAAAGCCCCGGCGGTCGCTGGCTTTGTAGAGTTTATCAATGTTTAGTCCGCCCTCAGCACGCAGGTATTCTACTACTTTCTGAACATCTTCTTTGGTAAGTGCCGTATCAATTTTATCCTGGTCTATTGCCTTAGTCAACAACTCGGCCATATAGCCTCGTACATCAGCATGTACCTCGCCAACCCGAATCTTTTTATTGCTTAATGGACCTTTGCCTTCGCTGAAAAAATAAGAGGCCTCATTTACATTGTTGTACACCTGAATGGGCACACCTAATTCCCGGCAATAATGTATGGTGATCTGGTGATGGTGTGGTATACGGCTGGGGCCTGCATTAAAGTATTGGCCGTTATCAAACGTTGCGGTTTGCAGGGGGCTATCTATTTCCTGATTAGTCGTTCCATTCCGTACGCTGAAACAGCGGCCACCACTACGGTTTTTGGCTTCGAGGATGGTGCATTTATAACCTAATTTTTGCAGCTCATAAGCAGTAGTCATTCCGCATAGTCCGGCACCTAAAATCAGTATGTGTTTTCCATTTGCCACAGGTGGTAAATCGAAGGCATGGGCGGGTGCCGATTGCAACATTCCAAGGGCCAGCATGGCCGGGTAAGCAGCAAGAGAAGCCTTGCTGGTTTTGGTCAAAAAATCTCTTCTTGAAATAGCCATTCCGTTGTAGTTGGTTGCGGCTGGAAGGTAAAAAGAAACAAAACGTAGAAAGGGTATAAGAGAAAGAATTCTGTAAGTGTAATGGTTTCTTATAATAATGCTGGTTCATTTTACTTTAACCCCTCTTACGCATTGCAAGCCACTATTCTTAATAGAATAACTGAAAAATATTTTCAAAAAAAAATTGTGCAATCGATTGCACAATAACCTTCTTTAACATACATTTGGTCTAGAAAACGATTTGATTGCTGGATTTCTATAAGAGTTGGTAGAAAATATTGATTGCCTGAAACGATTTGCCTGTTACACTCCAGAATGGGTTAGACCTGACTGAATTTCCTGGAAAAATGATAAAGAATATAGTGATACAGACTTGTGCTTATTATTAAGATTGAATTTGCTGATACAGAAACATTAAATATCCAAATTACCAATAGTTCTTCCATTTATAACTATTGGGGTTGGTGAAAAATTACAATAGATCATAACTTTTTGCGTGGTACGCAAAACGACTGGAGATTTTATGCCCACAGTTTATTGTAAAAGACACGGTATTAAAATAAAAGATTACGTTTTTTTCGAGAGATAAGACGAAGCCTGTTGTGATAACTTAATTATTTATAAAACCAAAACTGCCATTATGAAAATGATGTTTTCTCATGGAAACAATCCCTCCCACTCATGTGTGCAACCAAAAAAGCTGACCCGCTTTTTTTGTATGCCACCACTTCTTTTTTTCCTATTTTTCTACTCTGCATTATTTGCCCAAAATATACTGGTAAAGGGTCGGGTATTGAGCGATAGCGGCAGTGCTTTACCTAAAGCATCTATTACTGTAAAAGGCTCGAAAAATGGGGTAACAAGCGCCGACGACGGCAGTTTCCAGATTAATGCGCCTGCTAATGGAACCTTACTTATTTCACTGGTAGGCTATGGCTCCAGGGAAGTGAGTATCAACAACCAAACATCGCTTAGTATTTCCTTACAAACCACCAGTGGCGAACTAGACCAGATAGTAGTAGTTGGCTATGGTACCCAGAAGCGGAGTTCGCTTACGGGTGCTGTATCTACAGTAAGCAGTAAAACGCTGAACGAACTACCGGTGGCCAGCGTAGATCAGGCCCTGCAGGGGCGGGTTTCAGGACTTACCGTTACCAATAATGGCTCACCGGGTTCGGCACCAATAATAGCTATACGTGGTATCAGTTCAGTAACAAATGTGTCTGATCCTTTATTTGTGATAGATGGTTTTCCGACAGCGAATATCAGCAGTTTCGATAGCCGGGATGTAGAATCGGTAGAGGTATTGAAAGATGCCAGCGCTGCGGCTATTTACGGTTCCCGTGCTACGAATGGTGTTATTATTATTACCACAAAAAAAGGTAAAAGAGACGGCAGGTTATCTGTAGCGCTGGACTCATATATTGGTATGCAAAGCCCGGCCAAAAAAATTGATTTGCTAAATACAGATCAATATGTGCAGTACGCCAAAAACCTATTAGGGGCTACTGCTTTTGCAGCTATTCCTCGTTTTCAATCGGCTAATTTTAATAAGCCTATCTACACCGGAGCTACGCAAACCTATGCCCAAACCAATACCAACTGGCAGGATGCTTATTTTGTAAACAATGCACTGCTTACGCAACACACTTTATCGGTAAGCGGAGGCAACGACAAGTCAAGATTTTACACATCAGCCGGGTATTTCAACCAGAATGGTATTGCTCAAGGATTAAATTATGAAAGAGGCAATTTTCGCATTAATTCTGAGCATAATATCAGTAAAATATTTTCATTCGGCCAAACCCTTACGCTATCTTATGGCAACCAACGAGTAGATGGCACAGGTGGTAACCGCTCACCCTTAACTAACGTAGTGCGTATGCAGCCTTATATTCCGGTGTACGACCCTACTAAGCAGGGTGGTTTCCAGGGCCCACAAAGCAGTTTCGATGGCTCCGATCCTACCAACCCGGTGGAGTACGCCATTCTGAATGAAGACCGCTTCAAAACGCTGAAAATTTTAGGTACGGCTTATATCAACGTCAATCTGACCAAGTGGTTACAATTCCGCTCTACTTTTGGAACCGATTATACCAACCAGTACGAACAGAAGTATGTACCTATTTTCAACGATGGCGGTACGGGCACTACCTCGCTGGCCACCATTACCAACGACCGCAGAATTTATACAACGCTACTGTACACCCAACAACTTACCATTGACAAACAGTTTGGGCAGCACCATGTAAACCTGACTGGTGTGTACGAGCAACAAGGACAACACTATAGCCAGGAACTGGCCAGTGGCAATCAATCCACCAATACTATTCGTACGTTGAACGGCGCTTCCAATTTGGGCGTAAACGGGCAAACTTCCAGAGTAGAAGACAATCTGATTAAATCGGTGCTGGGCCGCTTGAATTACGATTTTGGAGGTAAGTATTTATTGAGTGCCAGCATTCGCCGGGATGGCTTGTCGGTGTTTGCGCCGGGGCATAAATTCAGAAATTTCCCTGCTGCGTCTATTGGCTGGCGGCTCGACCAGGAAAACTTCATGAAGAGCATGAGTTCTATTTCTGAATTGAAAGTGAGAGCCGGTTATGGTCTTACTGGTATTAACGGGGTGTTGCTGGGCAACTATCCATCACAGGTGCCTATTCAGAGCAACCAAACGGTATATCCTTTTAATGGCGCTTCTACCGCCAATGGCAGCTATTACAATCGCTTATCTAACCCTAACCTGGAATGGGAAGTGACCAAGCAATTGAACATAGGTGTAGACCTGGGTTTGATGCGGAATAAAATCACGTTTACCGCTGAGTATTTTAAAAGACAAACAGATAACCTGATCATCAACGTTCCTATTCCATCTTCCTTTGGCTATGGTAGTGGTGGCAATGTGCCTACCAACGCAGCCGGTATGGAAAATCACGGTTTTGAATTTCAGGCTGGCTACCACAAAAACACTGGCGATTTCCGTTGGGATGCCGTTGGGTTGTTAAGTATTGTTCGTAATAAGGTTACCAAACTCTATTCTAAAAATGCTGCTTTTGGCGCAGGTTCCGATGCCGATTTTGGCAACGGCGATATTACCCGTACGGTGGTAGGTATGCCTATTCAGTCGTTCTATGGTTGGGTAGTAACCGGCATTTTCCAAAATGCAGCACAAGTGGCTAGCAGCCCGGTTCAGGTGGCGGGTTCCACTGCTCCCGGCGATTTAATTTTTAAAGATATCAGCGGGCCAAATGGTAAACCAGATGGTGTAATAACCGATGCCGACCGCACTTTTATTGGTAGTTTTTTACCAAAATTTACTTACTCATTTAATTATACCGCTTCCTATAAAAACTTTGATGCAACTATATTTTTACAAGGGGTACAGGGTAATAAAATTTTTAATGCAGAACGGGTGATTACCGAAGGGATGATTCGCCTGTTCAACGCTGGTACACAAGTGCTGAATGCCTGGACACCAACGAATACCAATACGGATATTCCACGTGCTATTAGCGGCGACCCTAACCAGAATGCCCGTGTATCCACCCGCTTTGTGGAAGACGGCTCTTACCTGCGGGTTAAAAACCTGATGCTGGGCTACAACATTCCGGTGGGTAGATTGAGTTCACTTACAAAAGGTGCTGTTACTCGTTTCAGGGTATATGTATCATCTCAAAACCTGCTCACATTTACGAAGTATAAAGGCTGGGATCCAGAAATTGGCGCTGTAAATACCAAGTCAAATAAAACACTTACCACTGGTATCGATTATGGCCAATATCCTTCCGCCCGTTCGTTTCAAGTGGGCGTGCAGGTAGGTTTTTAATAAGAAGATATAAGTTATGAGATATGAGTTATGAATTGAGATTTTATAACAAGCTAATGCATCATTCATCTCATCTCTAATAACTCATAATTCATCTCTTACAACGCATCATTCACTAACAGAAATTACAAAAATGATTGTATGAAAAAAAATCAAATTTATATAGCCCTAACCGGTGCGGCAATGATGACAATTGCCATTGTTGCCTGCGATAAAAATCTGAATAAAACAGATCCTAATGCAGTAACAGTTGACCAGTATTTTAAAACTGCTGCTGAATTGCAAAGTGGTACCAATGCCATTTACTCCATATTGCACGGCGGCAATTTAGTAGGCCGGGAATGGTTTTTTGTACACGATACTCGTAGCGATGAAGTGGCTGCTGGCGGTGCCCAGTTAGAAGTTCCCAGAGCACAATTACTAAATGGCGTACACGACCCCAACAATGCCGTTATGGTTTCTGTTTGGGACGCTTTGTATCAATTAATTCATAGAGCTAATACCGTTATCAGCAATGGCCCAAATGTTACGGATAATACGCCCCTACGAGATCGTTGTGTAGGCGAAGCTAAGTTCCTGCGGGCCTGGGCTTATTTCGAACTGGTGAGCCAATGGGGTGGTGTTCCTATCAACACGGCACCAGTTGCATCGCCGGATGCTTACCAGCCCCGTTCAAAGGAAGATGACGTGTATGCTTTTATCATTAAAGATTTGCAGGATGCAGCTACCGCATTGCCTGCACAATCGGGCACCGATAAAGGTCGGGCAACAAATGCTGCAGCTAATGCTTTACTTGGTAGAGTGCTCATGCAAAAAGGTGATTACGCTGGTGCCAAAACCGCTTTGCTAAAAGTAACTGGATATTCGCTTACCAGCCGCTACCTCGACAACTTTGAAATAGAAACAGAGTTCAATGCCGAAAGTATTTTCGAAGCCATTTTTGAAGATAAAGGAACCAACGATTTCAACTGGGGTGGCAATGGAATTGGCGATGGTTCTGCCGCTATACAAACCACAGTTCGCAACCAGGAATATTGCCCCGTTGCATGGCGCAATCTTATTCCATCGAATAAATTTTTAAATGAATTTGAAAATACTGCTACTGGTGCTACCAAAACAGATCCTCGTTACAAATTTTCGGTGTATGAAACCGGCGACCTTTTCAACAACGGTGCTGAAACCCTTACCGATGCTTTGCAAAATGGAAATTCATCTGTAGTAAATGGTGTAACTAAAAAAGTAAGCTGGCGCAAATTCATGCTCATTTACCGGGAAAGTTCAAGTGCGGCATCTTTCCATCCGGGCGGCAATAACCAACGCATGATTCGCTATGCGGATGTGCTGCTGATGCTGGCTGAATGCGAAAATGAAACCAGCAACATTAGTGGTGCAGTTGGCTACCTCAACCAGATCCGGGCTCGTCCTAGTGTAGCTATGCCGCCTTATCCTACAGCGCAATATCCTGTTACCACTAAAGACCAGGTAACGAAGGCCATCATGCATGAAAGAATGGTAGAATTAGGCGATGAAGAAGTACGCAATATTGATATTCTTCGCTGGCGCAAAAAGGGCTACTACCCTACTGTTGTGCCTGAACCGCTGTCTTATTTTACCGCTAACAAACAAGAATTATTACCGATTCCTCAATCGGAGATAGACAATAACCCACGGCTGGGCAGTGGTTCTGTACCAAAGCAGAATCCCGGTTACTAGAGCAATTTTCTTGGAACCGATTCAATACAAAGGCTATGTAACAATAGCCTTTGTTTTTTTATAAAACCCTGTTGCTAATCAACCGATTTATAAGCAATGCGCAAGCAATTGTTTACCTCGTTCATTTCTTTGTCTTGCTATTGGCTTGTTTTATTCTGCCGCAGTGATTCTAATTGAAACAATTAGGGCTTTTTTATTTTGATTCAACGCATGATTCGAGCAAATGGTAGCTACATTTTTCCTATTCATAACATTTACAGATTGGCTGGCTGTTCCGGGCATCTAATTGGCACATACTACCGCAGAAACCAAATAAATATCACCGTAAAAACCTCGTTATGAAAAAAGTATTTTTAGCTGCGCTGTTACTTACAGCAAGTGTAATAACCACTAGCCATTTGCAGGCACAAGTAAGCATTAATGTAAATATTGGAAATCAACCTGCTTGGGCACCTGAGGGCAACGACGATGCCCAGTACTACTACATCCCCGATGCAGATATTTATTATGATGTACCTGCCCATCAGTTTCTGTATCTGAACAATAACCGTTGGGTACGCACTACTACACTACCTGCATCTTATCGCAAGTTTGATTTGTACAGTGTTCATAAAGTGCCTATCAATCAAAAGAACGCTTACCTGCAACACAATACACATGTAAAAGAATATGCTTCTTTCAAAGGCCGTAAAGACCAAACGCCTATCCGTGATAGCCATAATGAAAAATACACCAGCAATAAAAATAACTGGCAGAACAACCGTTTCAACAATTCAAATAATGGTAAGGCTAATCACCCACAAAAAGGTGGCAAGCACTAAATAAAGTTTTGTTTTTGAAGATGAATAAGAAAAGTGCGGCGCTGAAAGGCTCCGCTTTTTTGTTTTATCCCAAAGGCATATATAGCATATATACATTAAAAAAT
>CAXTDG010000194.1:0-8157 GCA_964242675.1 uncultured Chitinophagaceae bacterium | reverse complement strand
AGCATTCCATTCTTTGGGGTTGTGGCTGGCAGTAATGATGATGCCGCCCGCACCTATCTCTTCCATCACCGCAAATTCCACCGTTAGTGTAGTACTTAGGCCAAGATCAACCACATTGATACCGCTAGCATTGAGTGTGCTGGTTACCAAATTGCTAACCATTGCTCCGCTGATGCGGCCATCCCGACCAACCATAACTTTTCTATTATCAGGTTGCCGATTTTTGAGCCAGGCGGCGTATGCTGCGGTAAATTTTACCACGTCGGCTGGGGATAGCGTATTGCCAGGTTTACCGCCAATTGTGCCACGGATGCCGGAGATAGATTTTATAAGCGCCATGCAGATGTTCAGGATTATAGATTACGAAGCGGCGAAGATAATTGCCGCCCTGATGAGTAAGGTAAGGCAAATTGGCAGAAGACAGAAATTGCTTTGGTGCCTGCCTCCACACTTTACATTTGCTGCCATGGAAAAAGAATGGTTTAAAACCTGGTTCAATTCGCCCTACTACTATCTCCTGTATTTTCATCATAATGAGCAGGAAGCCTGTGCTTTTATTGATCGGTTGCTCCAATACCTGCAACCGCCGCCCGGAGCTTCCATACTCGATGCTGCCTGTGGCCGGGGCCGCCATGCAAAGTATCTGGCAGATAAAGGCTTTGATGTAACTGGAGTTGATTTATCGCCCAATGCTATTGAGGCTGCAAAAGAAATGGAAATAGAAAATCTGCACTTTTTTGAGCAGGACCTGCGGCTACCGTATGCAGTGAACCTGTTTGACTATTGCTTCAATTTTTTCACTTCGTTTGGCTATTTCCGTACTCAGCGGGAAAATGAAAATGCCCTGCGAACCATGGTGCAAGCAATAAAACCCGGCGGAAAACTGATGATTGATTACCTGAATGCAGCCTATGTATCAGAACATTTTGTTGCTGAAAATGAAGTTGATATTGAAGGGGTTCATTTTAATATTAGCCGAAAACAGGATGATTCCTTTTTCTATAAAACCATTGAAATAACAAACGCTGGCGAAAGTTTCACCGAGCAGGTTCGCAAGTATAGTCTGGAAGATTTTATCATCATGCTTCAGAAGCAGGGAATGCAGGTAACAGATGTATTTGGCAACTATGAATTGACCCTTTATGATGCCGGGCAATCGCCCCGAATGATTATCATTGCTGAAAGAAAAACAAGCATATGAACCGTGTGCAACTGGTGCAGGTAATTGTAATAATTGTGGCTATAATGTTGGGGTATCAGATGCTTAATAGCTTTATCCTCTTTTTAGGGCAAACATTGGTGCCATTAATAGTTAATGAAAAAGTATCTTACACCTACACTTTCAGTTATGGTTTTTTTGCACTGCTATTCGCTATAGGCATGTTTCTTATCATTAACTACGCACCTAAAATAACAGCCTGGATAACGGATAAAGTACAACTTGATGAAAACATTGATTTAAGCTTTTCAGACAAAAATGTAATTTATGCTGTTTTGCTTTTTACTGCCGGTAATGCTTTACTGAAAAATATACCGGCCATCCTGTACCAAGTGTTTGAGCTTTTCAAAAATGAAGCAGGTGGAAGCAGAAGTTTTTCTAGCCCTATTGCAGTAACAAATTATCCGCAGTGGATAGAAACTATTTTCGATTTTATTTTACTCTTCAAAGCAAAGGCAGTTGTGGATTATCTGCACAGAAAAATAGACCCCGAAGACCCCCACGCTATAGAAACCGAAGCCGAAGAAGAACCCATCGAAATTCAATAACTATGTTCACCGCCACTACGCAAATACGAGTGCATTATGCCCTTACCGATCAAATGGGTGTGGTATATCATAGCCGCTATTTAGAATTTTTTGAAATAGGCCGGGTAGAAGCCATACGGCAATTGGGCCTTACTTACAAAAGCCTGGAAGCAACAGGTGTTATTATGCCGGTAACAGAACTAAGTATCAAATATTTGCGGCCTGTGAAATATGATGAATTAATTACCGTTGGGGTTACGATAAAAGAATTACCAACGGCTCACAAAATTGTTTTCTTCTGCGAAGTTTTTAATGAAGAAGGAAAGCTGAGCACCACCGGAGAAGTGACGCTGTTTTTTGTGAATGCAGCTACGATGAAACGCACTAATATTCCACAGGTGTTTGCCGATAAATTGTTCCCTTATTTTGAGACGCAGGAATAGTCAATGGTGAATAGACTTCCATGGAAAAATGGGGTTTATTATTAGCCATTATATACTTGCTTGGATTATATGCACAAATAAAAAGCCACCGGGTAAACAGTGGCTAAATGAATTACAAATTCCAACTTACAATTCTTCCGAATCGTCATCATCATTATCCTGCTGAAAAGAAATATTTTCCAGCTTGCGATACTTATTAGAAACGGCTTCGCTTTGCTCTTTTCCGTTAATAAATAACCGGCCATTCTTCCATTCCAGTTTCACTGTTTCTCCTTCTTTTATCAGGCCATCTTTTTTCATTTCTTCCAGGCTGCTTTTCAATTCTTTTAGTTCTACTCTGGCTTTTTCAATATCCAGTTTAGCCTTTGCCATTTCATCTTTCATATTCAGTTTGGCATTAGCCATTTCTTTCTTAGCCTTTTCCATTTCCTTTTTTATTTCGGGCATTTGCAGCTTCATTTCCTTCATGCTTTGCTGCATTTCTTTCATGCTTTGCTGAAACTCTTTTTGCCAGTCGCTTTTCTGCATTTCAGCAATAGCTTTTTGTGCTTCTGCCATCGATTTGTTGATGTCGACCTGCAACTTTTGTATGTCTATATCTTTCATAGTCGTTTCTACCTGCAGGCGAATGCTATCTGCATTAATAGCTTTCATCGAAGCCTCCATACTTTTTCCAATAGCTTCAAAATCTACAGCCGCCAATGCCTTTTCAACAGTAATGTTGATGCTGTCAAGATTCACATTATCTATTCCGGCAAGCGCCTTATCCAGGTCGCCATTTTTAATAATGATTGTTTTGTGGCGGGGTGTATCGCCACCCCGCTGTTCTTTCTGATTTTCTTTTTTCACTTTTTGTGCCTTGGTTCCAAAAAATGGAAAAAGGATAATGAAACCGGACAGTAATAATACACCTGCCAATGGAGCGATTTTGAATGTTTTGCGACGCATAGGTTTTCGTTTTTGTTTGATTTACGATTTTGTTCGTACAAATAAACGACACTTTTCGTAGATAGCTACACTTGCTTGAAAAAATATTTCCCATTAACAATTATTTGGCTAGTGCGATGTGCTGCTACAAATCGGCTTGACTGGTTTTTACATCACTGGTGGCCCGGTTCTGCGGTTTCTTTTTGAGCCAGGCTATAAGTACTCCGGCTGAACCTATGCGGCGATAGCACCGTTCAACAGTTGTCTATCTATTAGGCTTAACTCGAAGAATGAAGCGAGTCCGCAGGTTCAAAGAAACAGAGCCCCTGCGGCAAAGAAGGTATAGTTTTCAAGTCTCCGCATTGGGAAAACATAGAGAGGTCTTATTAACAAATCAGCCTGTGCATTTCAATCCTCATTCCCGAAATTTGCCACTCGAATAATTTACCATGCAAGCAACAGCCCCTGCACATGCCATTGATTTTGTGGCCGACTTCAAAGCCATTGTTGGCGATGCCTACATACTAATTGATAACGAAAGCCGCTATGACTATAGCCACGACGAAACGGAGAAACTTTCCTTTTTGCCCGATGTGGTTTTGCGTCCCCGCACTACAGATGAGGTAGCCGCTATCATGCGTATCTGTAACGAAAACAGATTGCACGTTACCCCTCGTGGTGCCGGTACCGGCCTTAGTGGTGGCGCTTTGCCGCACAACGGGGGCGTACTGCTTAGCACCGACCGTTTTAAAACCATCATCAATATAGACGAACGCAACCTACACGTAACGGTTGAGCCCGGCCTAATAACAGAAGAACTACAAAATACTGTAAAAGAAAAATGGCTGTCTTATCCGCCAGACCCGGCCAGTAAAGGCTCCTGCTCTATTGGGGGAAATGTTGCTGAGAACAGTGGCGGCCCCCGTGCCGTAAAATACGGCGTGGTAAAAGATTATGTACTGAACCTGGAACTGGTGCTACCAAGTGGCGAGGTAATCTGGACCGGTGCTAATGTGCTGAAAAACTCTACTGGTTATAATATCACTCAATTGGTAGTAGGTAGCGAAGGAACGTTGGGTATCGTTACTAAGATTGTATTGCGGCTCATTCCCCACCCTTCTATCGAGTTGCTGATGCTGGTGCCTTTCAATAACCTGGAGAAAGCTGGTGAAGCGGTAAGTGCCATTTTTCGGGCAGGATTTACACCCAGCGCTTTGGAACTGATAGAAGTGGATGCACTAAAAATAACTTCCGAGTTTGTAGGCGGTAGTTCAGTACCTATTACCGATGAAACCGAAGCCCACCTGATTATTGAAGTGGATGGTAATAATCCTGATGTGCTGATGCAGGAAATGGAAGCCATTGCTACCCTGCTAGCCGATTATGAAGCAGGCGAAATTTATTTTGCCGATGATGCTGCTCAAAAAGCCGAACTCTGGAAACTACGCCGCAAAGCTGCCGAAGCGGTAAAGCTGGTAGGCTACACCATTGAAGAAGATACTGTAGTACCCCGTGCCGAATTGCCAACACTTATCCGTGGGGTAAAAGCGTTGGGTAAGCAGTTTCATTTTAATGTGGTATGCTATGGCCATGCCGGTGATGGCAACCTGCATATACGCATCAATAAACCGGGCACCGTTAATAGTAGCGAAGACCCTGAAATTCGCAAAGCCATTGCTGAATTGTTTCGGCTGGTGTATAAACTGGGCGGCACCATTAGCGGCGAACATGGTATTGGTTTGATTCAGAAAGAATACATCCCCATCGTGTTCAACGAAGTACAGTTGGAATTAATGCGGGGTATCAAAAAAGCATTTGACCCGAATAATATACTAAACGCCGGTAAAATTTTTGACTAAGGTGGTGAATGAAAAAAGAGTAAGATTAAAAATGAAATTGTATGAAGTATTTATTGATATTGTTATTAGTACTTTCTTTTACCACGGCTTCCTTTTGTCAGGAACGGGATGAGGAAACACCCCGGAACGGTTTTAAGAAAGAGAACCTGTTTTTTGGTGGCAACTTAGGCCTAACTTTTGGCAGCTATACTTTCATCAATGTATCTCCACAAGTGGGGTACCATGTTAGCAAGAATTTCGACCTGGGCTTAGGTCCCAACTTTCAGTATGTAAGTCAAAAGCTGTACGACTATAATGGAGTAGAAGATTCCAAGCAAACGCTGGTAGTATATGGTGCAAATCTCTTCACCCGGTTTTATCCTTTCAAGCAAGGTTTCATACAAGTGCAGCCTGAGTACAACTGGATTAGCGGGAAGTATAAATATTACAATGCGCCAAGCTTTAATTACTCTTATAAAACAGGTGCTCCTAGCTTGCTTTTAGGCATAGGTGCTAACCTGAATGGGCTGCTTATTTCCCTCATGTACGATGTAGTACAGGATAAAAACTCACCTTATAGTGATCGTCCTTTTGTCAATTTCGGATACGTGTTTTAGGCTGGTCGATTTTGAATTCTGGCAAATTACAGCAGCATAAATAAGAGTGCTTGCCATTACCATTCATACAAAATCATTCGTTCTACACTCACAGGATGTCTTACATTCATCACACCAATTCAAAACCCGTTATGAGAAAGATGCTACTGTTGCTAATACTGTATTCGTGCAGTGTGCAGGCACAGGAAGAAGATTCTGTGATCAGCGAAAAGCCCCGGCCTAAAAACAGTTTTAAGAAAAATATTTTCCTGGGTGGCAATCTTGGCTTACAGTTCGGCAGTTATACTTCTGTAAGTGCATCGCCACAGGTAGGCTATCATTTTGGAAAGTTTCTGGAAGCTGGCGTTGGCATAAATCTACTGTATGCCAGCCAAAAGTATGAAGACCAAAACGGTAACGACTACTACCGGATAAGCTACTACGTATATGGCGGAAATGTATTTGCCCGATTGTATCCCATACAACCAGTTTTCCTACAAATACAGCCAGAGTACAATTGGATACAAGCCCGTCTGAAATACTTGAACACTACTTATCCGGTCGAAAAATATGCTGCCCATGCCCCCAGTTTGCTACTAGGCATTGGGGCTAATATTGAAGGCTCCATCATCTCAATAATGTATGATGTGTTGCAACGGCCCGATGCTCCATACAGCAAAAGGCCATTCCTCAGTTTCGGAATTGGTTATGGATTCAATTAAGCTGGTTATAAGTAGCTCAACAATTCAGCAGGTTCGCTGAGGATGGTAATTTTGTTTTCGACGCTGTCGTACAAAAAACCTTCGTCGAACATTTGGTGCATCATGCCAATGAGTGAATTGTAAAAGCCATCACTATTAAGTAGAAATATTGGCTTGTCATGGATTTTAAGGGCATTCCAGGTAACCATTTCAAACAGTTCATCCATACTGCCGAAGCCACCGGGCAGCACAATTGCTGCATCGCACAATTCGTACATCATGCGTTTGCGGATGTGCATGTCTTCTACCACCTTCAATTCAGTAAGGCCATTATGCTGATGTTCCCATTCCACCAGTACCTTCGGGATAACGCCAACTGCATTACCGCCTCCATCCATTACCGCATTGGCTACACAACCCATCAAGCCTTTGTTTCCGCCGCCGTATACCAGTCGTATTTTGTTTTCCACCATTAACTGGCCTAGTTCCTTTGCATGAGCTTCATAGAGAGGATTGTTGCCAATTTTTGAACCGCAGAATACAGCAAGTGATTGCATAAGTAAAAAATAGATAGAGACCGAAAGTAAGTGCCGGCAAGCAATGGGCAATAGAGCAAAAAATGTGGAAGCAAAAAAAACGCTGCTACAGATTAGGTAGCAGCGTTTACAGAATTTCTTTTCTGTTTATTCCTCCAGGTGGATGGAGAAGACGAGCATTCGGGATTGTATGCTGCCGAGTACGGCTGAGTATTTTAAAGATTGAGTAGGCGAATGCAGATCAGTTAGGCCCATCACAAACTTCAGTTCAGGAGAGACGGTAACGAAAGGCAGGAAAAAATTGAACCCAATACCACCATGTACGCCATAGTCGTAACGCTTTAGCTTCACCATATCGTCGGCATTACGGGCTTGCGAATTACTGGCTAAGTCTATATCGAACTGGCCGCCACCTAACATATAAACCCGAAAATTGCGAATGCGATCACTATTGAACTTCACAGAAAGTGGGAAAGACACAATCGTTGATTGAATCGTTTTTTTTACATATACCCCTTCTCCTGGTTCGAATTTGTAGGCTAAAAAATAGTTGAACGACCGACTAATACCTAGCATCAATTGTGGGTTGAACCGCAACTCCCAACGGTATGTGGGATGCCAGGTAGCAATGAGGCCAAGATTGAAGGATGGGCTAAAACCTGGTACTGCAGTTAACACACTATCGTCGGCCAGAAAGCGGGGTGCTTTGTAGTGGTTAAGCAAACCATGGCTGGCGGCAAGGGTCATCCCAAAATAGTAGGGTTTATCGTCGTGTTCTTCCCGGTAAATCTCTTTACCACCCAACTGTGCTCCGCAAGTAAGGGAAATGAGACACCCGATTACAGCAATAACTATTTTTCCCCGCAATAAATGGTACATACTCCTAAAGTCAATGGTTTTCGGTAAACATTTTTAAAGCCTGCCTGCTGCATTATTTTCAAAAAATTCTCTCCTTCCGGAAAGGCTTCAATACTATCGTTGAGATATTGATATGCTTCTCTGTTCTTCGAAATCAGGCCACCGGCAGCAGGTGCCAAAATTTTACAATATACATTATACAGCCATTTTATGATCCTGTTTTTGGGTTGGCTAAATTCCAGTATTACTGCCTTGCCTTGTGGCCGCAATACCCGGTGCATTTCAGCAAGGCCAATAGCCAGGTGGGCAAAGTTGCGTACGCCAAAAGAAACAGTTACAGCATCAAACGAAGCATCAGGGAAACTTATTGCCTCGCTATCACCCGTTTGAAGCGTCACCTTATTTTGCAAGCCTTGTGCTGCTATCTTCTTTCGGCCTAACTCCAGCATGCCTTCGCTAATGTCGATGCCAGTAATATGCTGTGGTTTCAGCATTCTATCTAGCAGCAAGGG
>CAXTDG010000193.1:0-8166 GCA_964242675.1 uncultured Chitinophagaceae bacterium | reverse complement strand
ATGGCGAGGTAGCTCAGCTGGTTAGAGCATCGGATTCATAACCCGAAGGTCGGCAGTTCAAGTCTGCTCCTCGCTACTACTGATAATCAAGCAGTTACAATACAATTTGTAGCTGCTTTTTTATTGCGGGTACAACATTTGGACAAACATTTGAAATTTATTTAGTCTCAGTGAATACAATTTAAGCTGTGATTTATTATGTCTCTTTGATAAAACGGATTACTGAAACGCTTTAATAGTCTCCATCACAAAGCTTTCTCAACATCCGATAGCGCTTCAGTTTGAAAATAACTTCAAACGGAGACACTATCGAAAAACCTCTTTTTCCTAAATTAACTTGCCCCTATTCAATATTAATCATCTACTTGCCTTTCTTAGATTTTTATCTTAAAAGTGTGACACTCATTAATCCTGTTACTACATCATTTGCAACGGTTTTCAGCGTTATATTTTTTAGTGTTTTAGTGGCATTCAACGGCATGTCTAACACTGTAGCAGCGCCACCTTCTATCGCTTTTCCGTTATAACTAGCTTTTGATTCTTCACCTGAAACAATGGTTCCTGTTTTTAGATGAACACGAATAGGACGTGGTCGTTTCAAAGCAAAAGCAAACCCATCGGTGAAATAGTCTTGGTCAATGGGCCACCAGGTTTCGGGGTTGTGCAATAGCAGCGAATCATTTGTTCCGTCTATGCATTCTACCACTACAACACCGTTGTCTAACTGGCTTTGCATAGGGTTAGTAGAACCAGCCATTAGCAGCCAGGCATGTGAGGCATTACCCGAAAGTGGAATTGTCTTTTCTTTCGGATAATTATCCCATTGCGAAGTAAATAGAATGTTGTTTGTGCCTATTGTTCCGGGTGTAAAGAAAGAAATACCTTGAGGTATCGTAATCGTGTTTTTATCACCTGCCAGTTTGCGTAAACCACTATCATTAATCTCATGCGTTTCAGCATAGTGTGGCCAATCACCGATGCCTTGCCATGGTAGTTGCAGCGTATTTACCTGTGGCCGTGGTGTGAGGTATTTATTCTTAAAAATCTGTATTACCTTATCATTGAAATAACTTGTGATGTCTACAATTTCCAGTTTTCCTTTTGTAGCCGCCTGCCAGTTGTATAAGTGTTCTGTAATCGTATTGTTATTGGTTAGTTTAATAGCAATATTATTCGTCCCGGTTATCAAATCTTTTTCAGGTATAACCACCTCTGTAGATTGTTTTCCTGCTGGTATATTTAATGTTGTGTTGAAACCATTAACCGTCACAAAAGCATTGATAGTATTGGTTGTATTATTCTGCAAACGGAAGCTCTTACTATTTTGTTCCGGGTCGGCAGCAGCTAGCAACGTAATAGCGTTTGTTACTTTGAAACATACAGGCATCCACCAAGATAATTGCCCCTGGCGTAACTGAAGAAATACCGTATAATTTCCTGTATCAGCAATAATGTGGCTTGAAAAATCGCTCCCTTTTATCGTGGTATTGGTTAAGGCATTTTGTGGGTCGAATACTTTTAATACAGTTGCCCCTTTTACACTTTCATTTATAACACTACCGATAGTATATGTTTTTTCAGCAGTGGGTAGTATAGGCTTAGTACCTTGCCAGGTAATGCTAATGACATATTTCGAAGCCGCTAGTGCAACGATTTCAATTACTGGTTTACCAACAGCAGAGTCTATATTTTTCCAGCTAACCGCTTTACCATTTATTTTAATTTGTTGCACCTGTCCTTTTGCAATTGTTTGAAATTTCAGACTCAGATTTTGCGAAAATTTAGGTGTCAGCGTATAAGTATCTGTTGGACCAGTACGCTTAAAATCAAATGCAATATCAGGGGTAGAAAAAGAGGCATAATTCCATGTGGTAGGTAATCCCGGACGAACCGTAAACGTTTTATTCAGCGCATCGGGAACGATACCAAATAATCCTTCCACCAATGCTCTTGAAAACACACCAATTGGGTCACCAAAATCACGGTAGGCTTCTTTACGTACCGCATCGTGGCGGGAAATCTGCACAAAGTTGCCGGGGCTTCCTCCCAGGCACATTGACTGGATAATTTCACTCTTAAATAATTTAAATGCTTCATCTGTACGACCTGCCTGCCAGTTGGCCAAAGAAGTGTGTAAAGACTCAGCCAGCACAACGTTATTAAGCGACCACATGTAAGGCATCCAGGTAGTTGTTGCCAGTGTGTAATAGCCACTATCAGCTAATCCTTTTGCTCGCAGTGGGATGTGCGGTATCTCGTTATCGATGTAACGCATACTCTGGTAAGCTTGAAAAGGATCCATTGTTTCAGAATCCATGCTATGATAGATGGTCCACAAAGCAGCAGCAGGATGAAGTAGCCGGTTACCCAATGCGTCTTTGTATTCAGCAAATGAACCTTTATCCTTCATCCAAAGCACTTTGTTCATTGCTTTCAATATTTTGTCCGCCTCGTTCTGGTAAGGTGTTGGGTCTTCTCCCAATATGGTTGCCAGGGTGGCTGCTTTTTTATAAGCGTAGTAATTGTAGGCCGAAGAATGCGCTACACCACCGCCGCTATACTGTAAAGCATCGCTAGCCCAGATAGCAGCATACGCATCATACAGCCCATCTCCGTCGGCATCAAAATTTCGGGTTTCCCAATCCAAATGTCGTTTTATTACCGGCCAGCTTTTCCTCAAAAAAGCGGTATCACCTGTCCAGGCATAGTGCCGTAATAAGATATCAATAAACACTAGGTTCATATCGTAGTGTCCCGCTGCAAGACTTTTCCCATCCGGGTTTCTACTAATGTATCCACTGGTGAACATACCTATACCTAACTTTTCAAGACTACGGGCTAAATGCGTTGCCGTATCGGCAATAACCAGCCCGCTAGCAGGTGTCGTTACCTGCGATTTTGAATAACTTTCCAAATGTGTTCTGGCCCGGTCGTGCCAGCCCAAAGCATCAGCTGTATAGGCACCCCGCCAGCCATTCAAATGCAAATCTCTAAAGCCAATGGAACCATGTAAATAAACTGGCTTTTCCCAAATGGCATCGGAGGCAACGGCCAGCGTTCCACCAATTAGATTAATGTAAGGGTCAGGTGTATGTATTGTAATGCGTTCGGCCAGTTCCTTTCGGGTTGCTTCTGCCTGCGTAAATTGTTTGGGTAAATCAGTATAAGAGAATGTGGGCTTAGTAGCCGGATTATGAATAGAAAAATAATAATCTGTATTAGATGCAAGGCTAATTTTTCCTCCTAAAGCAGTAGCTTTATCCACCTGTGAATTGTAAAAACTTTGTGGTGTAGATAATTGTGTAGCATCACTAATCTTCAATACTGCTTCTATCGGGAAAGTACCCACCAGTGTTTGTTCTTTCGATAGTTGAGATGGCTTTTTTAACTCTTCCACAAAGTATCTTCCATCTTGCCCTATCTCTAAACCAGAACCATATTTCAGGGTAAAATTTGCGTTACTGATGGTATATTGATTATCCTTACACCCTTCCGGTTTTAAATAAAAACTGGACTCCGGGTCGGGGCCCATATCACCATCCCGGCTGAATTTTTTACCAGTTGCTCCACCAAACGCCCAGTATAGCGTTACAGGCGTTTTTACATCTTGCAACCGGGCTTTTATGATGAACCCATCCGCATCCGACATTGCCAAAACCTCTAACAACAGTTTTCCGGTTCCCAGCATTGGGTCTTGAATGGTATATAGTCGGGAACCGGCCCGATACCTTGCTGTAATGGTCTTAGCGGCTGTAAGCCATTTACTGCTGTCACTTGTAGCAATACCAAACTTTAAGTTTCCACCCATCCCAGGCATATACAAAGCAAACTCTGGTCGATCACCAGTTTCCACCCGAAAACCAGTATGGGTGCCATACAAGGCACGGGTGAATAGTCTATTTCCGTTGGTGATAACAAAGTCTGTTCCTTCCGGTTTGTACCGGAGCTCCAATTGTTCATCATGCCATAAGCGATCAGAAAGCTTTACCGGATAAAGCTCCTGAGATTTAGCCTGAAATGAAGCAATAAGAAATGTTGTAGCTAAAATATTAGCAAGAATGTTTTGCCCGCTTGTAAGCATTAAATTATTTATTAATCAGAAAACCAGTTGAATTGTTCCTGCAATTCAACTGGTAAAAATTGTTATGATTAGTTCTTGATGAATGAGGAAGTAGTTACCTGATTATTACTGGTAATCTTTAGCAGATAAGTGCCTGCTGCCAAATTGGACACTTCTGTCTGCAATAGATTTTTTCCAGCTAGCATATCAACTCTAAATTGTTTCACTACCGCTCCCTTGTAATCAACGATAGCGCAGGTGGCTGTTGTTGTTTCTACGGCATGGTAATGCGCTAATAAGTTCGACTGAACAGGATTAGGATAAATCAATAATGTGGTACTGGATTTATCGCCATTGAAATAGTTTTCGGTATTGGTGGTAGTGGTTTTACCGTCTTTATCTACTTGTTTAATCCGGTAAAAATTCCAGCCGCTTGCAGGTTGCTTATCAACAAACGAATAATCTTCCTGACGGTTACTATTTCCCTTGCCTGCTACGGTTCCGATTGTTATAAAGTTGCCTCCTTGTGTATAGCGTTGTATCTCAAAATGACTGTTATTCGTTTCGTTCAGTGTGCCCCATGTCAGGAGAGCAGTATTATTAGTTCTAATAATTTTTAATGGTAATAAAGAAACCGGAAGTATAATAGCAGCGGCAGGTGCTTCCAGGCGCATATAATCATACTGTACATCGCCGCCAGACCTTCTTACAGTAAAACTAATTTCGTTTTGCCCTGCAACTAACAGACTTGATGGAAACGTAAATCGTAAATCTCCAAATGCACCGTGAATTCCTTTGCGGATAGTGGCGTTAGATGAATTAGGAAAGTCAATACCTGTAGTGGGTGTAGTAATGTTCGTTCCATTCACCTTTACATAAAAGGGTGCTGCAAAGGAAGCTGCTGCTGCTATATAAACGGATGAATTTAAACTTGTACCAGGAGCAGCAGACAGGTTAAACTTTACTTTCCATTCAGGCGCTACGGTCTGGTTCATGGCTGCGGCTACATTATAGGGCTGTACAAAGTTCCAGTCTGTAGTAGGGTTGCTTTGCCCGATAGTATAAGTTACATCGTTCGGAAACTCCGAAGGGTAATCCATAAATTTTGCCCAGTTGGTATTGGGATAAGTGTTGCTGGTCCACCAATCGCTGCCATGCTTAAACTCTGCGGCACTTCTGTCTGGAATACCAATTTCCCAAACGGTTGGTGCTACCCGGTCGGGTGTCCAGGTAATGGTTCCTAAAGCCGTTGTATTTCCAGCAGATACGGTTGCATAATTCGCAAGCGAAAGTTGCCCAATAGCACCTGTACCAAAAGCAAATAAATAGTAAGTACCCGGCAATACATGTGGAATCGTAAAGTTGCCTGCCGCATCGGTCTTTACCCAAAACTGATAATTCTTACTCCATGCCTGAAAGTTAGTTGTACTGCTAGTACCAGCTGGCGGAATGGCAATCCCCACCCAGGTATTGGCTGCTGGCACCGTAGGGCTATTGGCATCACTAATTACCAGTTTACCAGTTACCGTTCCCCGGCCCGCTTCCTGCACATAAGATGGATTGGTGTACCAGGTATAAGGCCAGGCTGCTTGTTCCGTAAGTGCTTGTGCCTTTGCATCATTCCACAAAGCGTTTGGTGCGTTGGTTGTACCAGCAGCAACCTTATTACAGTAAATCAAAAATGGACCATAAGTTTTTTGCCAATCCTCGCCTGCTGCTACGGCTGTTTCGCCTCCTTGTGCATAGTGGGTCCCGCCCAACATATTCAGCATAACCGGAGAGACATGACACATTAATTCCCGTTTCATAGGCCCACCGGGATAGTACTCTTTACTAGGTGCCGTTACCCATAAACCTACATTGTTGGCTGTGCTACTCCAGCCCCACACATTGATAGCGCCAAAATCAGCACTGTAGTCATATTTACATTCATATTGGTTCGCATATATCCCGGTTGTTAAACGGATTACTTCAATAGGTGCCCCAGTTACTACAGCAGCATTGTTAAGGTCATTCAAGTTCGCCATGGGGCGATTACGCAAAGAATCTACACTCATCCAATCGAACGTGGGATTAAGATAGCTGGCCATCCGCCACTCGCCACCAGCCAGTGCCGGGTAAGATGCCGGGTGTGAAAGGGTTGCAGAAGCATATAAGCCAGAAGCATTACGAGGAAGCGAATAATAAACATCCACATCCATAGCCGCCGTAGCAGCAGTACCATTCCAAGACATATGCAGTTTTACTTCTGCGTAATTAAAACTGTTATTATGTGGGTCCACCGTTAAGGTGTAGGTACAACCTGCTGGATTTTGATAATTGGGCATATTCCAGCTCCAATAAATCAAACCGCCATTGTACCCGCCACTTATTAGTTCCAGCCCATTGTAGATAAGACTGGAAACAGAAGCATCTGTTTTCAAAATAGTTGCTCTAACAATACCATTGTCTAATATAACAGTACTGCCATTGTCAACAACGGTAACACTGTTTGGGTCGGGTGCGGTAGTACTAAAAACAACATCGTTGCCGTAAACGGTAGTGCCTGAACTATTGATTGCATAAGCCCTTACATGATAAGCCGTAGCTGGTTGCAGCCCGGTGATAGTACTGGTAAATGAACCGGTAGTTAATTGCCCATCCACCATTTTATTGTCAGCAGTAGTAGGATTGATATTGGTGCTGTAAACAATGCCTCTTTCCGTAACGGATGTAAATGCTTCGGCAGATACAATACCGCCTGCTGTGGCTGAATTAGCGGTAATGGCAGTAACAGCCTGCGTAATAACCGGTTGAGTAAACACCTGCACAATGGGTGTTCTTACAGTTCCACTCGTAAGCGTTTTTGTATATACAATAAATGGTTTGGAAGTATCACTCCCTACTGCAATGGCTAAATCAGAGAGAGTAATCGTTCTTGTGGTATTATCATCAGGCCCTGTTGAATCAATGCCTCTTGTAAAACCAGCATTTTTCAATTCAGTAAAACTTGTGGCGTTCCTGTATAATTTGAAAACCCGCACCATATTGGCTAAACCTCCACTTAATGCATCGCTGAACATATTGTAAACATTCCCGCCATTATCGTTAACCAAACTATTGTTGTTAGCGTCTCTGGTACTAACAACACCTATCCAATTCCAGGCAGCGGCGGTTTTGTTGTAGCGAATAATAGTAGACCTGTTACCATTAGTTGTGTTGAAATAAGAAACCATTGGATTGTTAGTGCTATCCAAAGCAATGCTGGTAAAACGAACACTACTAGTAGCACCGGTGCTACTAGTACCGGGAGCAACAGGACTAACAGGCGAAATATCTTGCCATGAGGTGCCAGCCGAGTTAAGTCGAAAGACTTTAACAGGACCTGTAGCAGCGGAGGCAGTTGCTTGCTGAACGTAAGTTAGATAAGGAACGTCCGTGTTATCTATGACAATATTTGTAGAAACGGCAAAGTCTGTAGAAATAGCAGTGCCGCCCACCGTTTGCCAGGCACCACCAACAAAGCGTTTTACAAAAGGATAACCTGTTGTAGAGGTGCGTTCGGAATAAATGACATACGGCACATTACTGTTGTCGAATGTTAACCCACTTCTTGTGGCAGAGGCACTGGATGTATAGGTTGCCGAACCGGAGGAAACGTATGGATTTCCTGCAATTAAAGGTTCCCAGGCTTGCGTAGTATTATTGAATGCAACCACGGCCAATTTATTTGCACCACTAGCACTTGCATCAATATAGGTTACGTACAGTTTATTGACCTTGTCGCTATATATTTTGGTGTAGGAAGCAGTGGAAGCTATGTTGCCTCCTACTTGTTCCCAGGCTCCAGTGCTGGCATTCCTTCTTTTAACTTTAGCAACGCCTGATGTTGTTCCTTCAATATAAACGACGTAAGGTGTATTCCCTAAAACAGTTATAGCGGTATAGGCAGATGCGGCAGAAGATATCTGGGCTTCATTTCCCAAAACATTCCATTGCTGTGCATGTGAGAAAAGAAAAGTAATAAGGCTACATGCAGTGAGAGCTACACTTTTTAAAAACGGTTTTCTAAAAACCAAACACACAATCTTTGAAAGTAGCTGTTTTTTCATATGGCAATTCGTGAC
>CAXTDG010000192.1:0-8187 GCA_964242675.1 uncultured Chitinophagaceae bacterium | reverse complement strand
TAAGATTACTACTGCCAGAATGAGCCATACATGGTTGGCTTCCCACACCGGTGCCAGTGCTTTCGAAATGGTTTTTTCTTCTTTTTCTCCGGCAAATATTTCCAGGATGCCAGCCCCATAATCGGCCCCGCCGAGTAAAGTGTACAGTACAAACGAAGCACCGAGGATGATAATGACAAGTGTAAGCATGTATCGAAAAGTTAGGCGTTATTGTAAGCAGGATTGGAACCAATTAAACAGGTGTTACTTCCACTTTTTCCTTGTGTTCGTTCACCGGTTCGTCCGTTCTAGCGCTGGGATAAAATTCCCGGATGGTTTTTATCTGCCGCCGCATCAGCCATATAATGATCAGCGTAAGCAAAATGTATACAGTGGTGATAGTGTAGAACGAATACTGCAAACCTGGCATAGGGGAGAGGGCATCTTTGGTACGCATTACCCCATAAATAATCCAGGGCTGTCGGCCCACTTCGGTCACCGTCCAGCCAGCTTCCACGGCTATAAATCCTAATGGCGTAATGAGCGCCACCAACCATAACCACCATTTTTTACCCAGATTATTTCTCCAGCGCCAGCTAAATAGCAAGTAAAGCAATCCCACCAGCGCCATTACCGATCCGCAAGCCACCATTATCTGGAAAGCAATATGCGGTATTAATACTGGTGGCTGGTCTTCTTTCGGTATTTGGTCCAGTCCTTTTACTTCCGCTTTAAAATCACCATGAGCCAGGAAGCTCAACAGGCCGGGAATATGAATGGCATAGTCAACCCGCTTGAGGGAGTCGTTGGGAATGCCGCCAATTACTAGGCTGGCGGGTTGGCTGGTTTTATATAAAGCCTCCATGGCAGCCAGTTTTGCAGGCTGACGTTTAGCTACATCTTTTGCCGAAAAATCGCCACTCAACGGTTGCAATAGTGCCGCTACCGATGCAAAGATGAGGGCCGTTTTCACCGCTTGCAGGTGGAAGGCATTTCGCCTGTTTTTCAATAATAAAAAGGCATGAACGCCTGCTACCGCAAAACCAGTAGAAGCAAAAGCGGCCAGTGTCATGTGGATGGATTGCGACAACCAAGCTGCATTGAACATGGCTTTTACCGGGTCGATATTTACCGGCTTACCATTTACCCAATCAAAACCGGCCGGGCTGTTCATCCACGAATTGGCGGCTACTACAAAAATGCCCGACAACACACCTGAAATACCTACCACCACACCGCTACCCCAATGCACCCATTTAGGCAACCGGCCCCAACCATATAGGAAAATGCCCAGCGCAATGGCTTCCACAAAAAAAGCCGTCCCCTCCCAGGAAAACGGCATCCCAATAATGGCCCCGGCATGGCGCATAAACTGTGGCCACAGCAGGCCCAACTCAAACGACAGTACCGTACCGCTAACAGCGCCTACGGCAAAAAAGATAGCTACCCCTTTGCTCCAGGCTTTGGTAATGTCGAGGAAAACGCTTTTGCCCGTTCGCAACCAGCGCCATTCGCTAAAAGCCATCAGCACCGGCATGGCTATACCAATGCAGGCAAAAATGATGTGGAAGCCGAGTGAAACGGCCATTTGCATTCGGGCGGCTATCAGATCGTTCATACAAAATAGTTTTATAAAACGGGAGCCACATGGTATAACAATCGCTGGTAAGAAAGGATAACTATCAGCTAAATATAATTAGCAATAGGTGTTACAAAACGTGATATCACTACATAAAACATATTAATCCTTCTGCCCTTCTAACACTTTACAAATCCGTTCTATCGTTTCTTCCAGCAGCGTGTACTTAAAATCAGGAAAAGCTTTTAGCAGTTTGCTATTGTCGAAATGAACGGTGGCTAACGCATTGCCAGCTGTTTCTTTTGTTACCATTGGGTCTTTACCAGTAAAAAGGCTTTTTACTTTTTCCAGCCGCCACACTACTGATGCCAGGAAAGGTGTTACTGCCTTAGCTGGTCGTTTTACGCCAAAGGCGTCCGCTATCATAAAAAATACGTCCTGAAAACTGCGACCTTCGCCATTAAGAATAAAGCGTTGGCCGCTTACATCGCTTTCCATCAGCTTTATCATAGCCCTTACAACATCATCTGCATCCGTAAAGCCTGCAATGCCGGTGCTGTACCAGGGAAAGCCATTCTTTACATTTTTAAAAATGGCCATAGAGCCGCTGTTCCAGTTGCCCCATTCGCCAAAAATGAGCGATGGATTGACAATAGCAGCTTGCAGGCCTTCGCCAATGCCCCGCCATACTTCCATTTCGCCCAGGTATTTGGTTTTGCCGTATTCGCTATTGCCACTTTCCGGGGTCCATTGCATTTTTTCAGTTACCATCTGGCCACCATGCAGTTTGCCTAGTGCTGCTACGCTACTTACATGCACCAGCTTTTGCACCCCGGCATCCAGGCAGGCATTTACTACATTGGCCGTTCCTTCCACATTTACCTGATGCAGTTCGCTTTTTTTCTTAGGGCTAAAGGATACGGTGGCAGCGCAGTGGTACACCTGCTGCACATCTTTCATTACTTCTTCCAGGTCCACTACATCCAAAATATCGCCGGGTACCCATTGGGCATCATTTGCCAACGCTGCCGGAATGCTGGAGCGATAAATAGCCCGAACGGGTTTGCTCTGCTTCGCTAGCATTTTAATAAGATGATGGCCTAGTAGCCCGCTGCCGCCTGTTACAAGAATCATGACGGGGCCAAAAGTAGCAGGAGATGTACAACTTTTAGGAAAAGGATTAGAAAGCGCTTTCCTGATTCATTGGTAACAGGTTGTGGACGATAGAAGCACTGCAATTCCATTTCTTCTTGGAATACGGTTAAAATAATCTAAGAATGTTATGAGCTTTTCCAAACGGAGCGGCTATTTTTACAGCCTTCATTCTGTGTTTAAGAAAATCATCAATATCATCTTTCTGCTGATTGTGCTGGCTACCAGCCTGCCGATAAAACATGCCAGCCGCTTGTTCTTCAAAAAGCAGGTGCAGGAAGAAATGTGCGATGACTGCTGTGATGCGCCGGTAAAAAAAGCAGGCGATGCAATTGGTTTTAAAGATTATCCTAGTTGCCATCATTATGGCGTAGGGGCATTGCATCCATCATCTCAGCTTATTTCTATTGAATCTTTTCATGCTGACTGGCGCCTGCCGCTATGGCCTGCTGTAGAAATACATACGCCTCCACCCAATCAGGCATAACTTTTCTTCAATTACGGCTGCTGCATTTATTGCGGCTGTCCGGTCTTTGTGTTTTCGTTCCTCGTTTCGAGGTATTACCTTATTTCAACCGTTCGCTGCATTCTGTCTTTTTAAAAAAAGCAGGTAATTGCTGGTTGGCAGTTGGGAATAGGTGGTAAGTTATCTTTCTCATCAAAGTCTTCCTCTAAAATCATACTCCTGTATGAAAAAGTTTTTGCGTACGGCAGGTGCCGATATACCTGCTGCTATTGTGGTATTTCTGGTAGCCCTGCCCCTTTGTTTAGGGGTGGCCCAGGCCTCTGGTGCACCGCTTTTTGCTGGTATTATTGCTGGTGTAGTAGGCGGTATTGTGGTAGGTGCCCTCAGTGGATCTAACCTTAGCATTAGTGGCCCCGCCGCCGGGTTAACGGCTATTGTAGCAGTTGCTTTGCACGATTTGCCGTTTCAATCGTTCCTGCTATGTGTGGTTATTGCTGGTGCTTTACAGCTAATACTTGGGTTTTTAAAAGCTGGTATTATTGGCGATTTCGTGCCGAATAGTGTTATTAAAGGGATGCTGGCGGCCATTGGGCTTATCCTTATTTTAAAGGAAGTACCACACCTGGTAGGGTACGATAAGAACTACATTGGTGATGAAACCTTTAACGAAGCCACTGGTGAAAATACTTTTTCGTCTTTTACAAATTCGCTGAAAGCACTTACCCGTGGTGCCGTAATTATTGGTGCTGTATCGCTGGCTATTCTCATTTTCTGGGAGTCAAAAATCATTAAACGAAACAGGATATTGCAGTTAGTGCCAGGCCCATTGCTGGTAGTAGTAGCTGGTGTAGCAATCAACCAGTTGCTGGCTGCAAATGGTAGCTTGATGACTTTGGGCAATGGACACCTGGTGGCGCTTCCGGTTACATCGGGCATCAGTGGGTTTACCAGCCTGTTTGTACATCCTGATTTTGGAGCCATCCTTAACCATCGGGTATGGGGTGCAGCACTTACCATTGCTATTGTAGCTAGCTTAGAAACGTTGCTAAGTATTGAAGCCGTAGATAAACTGGACCCATTAAGAAGAGTAACGCCTACTAATCGGGAACTAAAAGCACAAGGCATTGGCAATTTGCTTAGTGGCCTGATTGGTGGCCTGCCGGTAACATCGGTGATTGTGCGTAGTTCGGCCAATGTAAATGCTGGTGGAAAAAGCAAGCTGTCGGCCATACTGCATGGCGTATTGCTACTGCTAAGTGCTATCTTTTTAGCGCCTTATATTAATAAAATACCGGTAGCAGCGCTGGCTGCTATCCTCATTTTTACAGGCTTCAAGCTGGCCAAGCCTGCTTTGTTTGTTGATTTTTATCGCAGGGGTTGGGATCAATTCATACCGCTGGTGGCTACCATTGTAGCTATTTTAATGACCGACTTGCTGAGAGGAATTTTGGTAGGAATTGTTATTTCGTTGCTGTTTTTGCTGCGGAGTGGTTTCCGGTCATCCGTTTTGGTGGAGCATGAGGGCAACGACTATTTTTTACTGCTGCGCAAGGATGTTTCTTTCTTAAACAAATCCATGATTAAAACCTGGCTTGAAACAGTACCAACCAATGCACATTTACAAATAGATACCAGCCGGGCTGACTTTATTGATAAAGACGTAATTGAGGAAATCAACAATTTTATGGTGCATGCTTACCTGAAAAATGTTCGGGTAAGCCTGAAACGAAACCAGGAAAAACCATTGCACACTATGATAAAGGAACCGATACTGGCTAACAAACAAGAAGTAGTATTGGCCTGAAAAATGTAAATCTTTTTAAACCTAAAAATTTATTTATGCCATCGTCATACGATAGAATTCTAAAAAACAACAAGGAATGGGCTGCTGAAAAAGTAAGAGTAGAGCCCGAATTTTTTACCCGCCTTGAAAACCTGCAGGAACCAGATTTTTTGTGGATTGGCTGTAGTGACAGCCGTGTACCTGCCGACATGATTACAGGTACACAACCCGGCGAAATATTTGTGCACCGGAACATTGCCAATATGGTGGTAAGCACCGATGCCAATATGCTAAGTGTGCTACAATATGCAGTAGAAGTACTGAAAGTAAAACACGTAATTGTTTGTGGACATTATGGCTGCGGTGGCGTGAAGGCAGCAGCAGGACAACATTATTACGGTATCATCAACGGGTGGCTGAATAATATTAAAGATGTGTATCAGATGCACCGCCCGGAATTGGAAAAGCTGGATGAGACTGCCCGTATAGACCGCCTGGTGGAACTGAATGTGATAGAACAGGTAAAAAATCTTTCAAAAACGGCTATTATCCAGTCGTCCTGGCAAAAAGAACAGCGGCCCCACCTGCATGGCTGGGTATATAGCCTGCACGATGGAATTGTAAACCCGGTGTTTGAAATGACTGCCGATACCTCAATAGATCCGCTGTACGAATTTGGCAACCTGATGCCACAGTAAAACAGTTTGATGTAATACTAAATGAAAAGACAGCTTTAATAGCTGTCTTTTTCTGTATTAGGATGGATGCCCTATTTTAGGGCCTTCTAATACCTTTTTAAATGAAAAAAATTGCTTCGGTCCTTTTTCTATTAGTAACTCTGTTTCTCACTGCCTGCGACCGGCCCGTAAAAGGGAAAAACGGTGAGGTGTATGCCAGCGCCGTGTCGTACAACGATTATATTGTAAACCGGCAGACGGAAGTAATGAAGGTTATTTTCCAGGTGTCGGACGAGATGAAAACCGACCCTAATGCCGCAGACCAAACGCTAAACACTGCTGTAGCCCTTATAAATAAAAACATTACTGAAATAGAAGGAATGCCCGAATGGAAAGGAAGTACATCATTACGGGACAATGCTCTGGCCTTATTTCAATTTTATAAAGTGGCTTTTGGCAATTATTATCGTCGGATTATTGCTATCCAAAAGGACGGTGAAGTGACCCCGGCAGAAGAAACAGAAATGAAGCAACTCGTTAGTAAGATAGATGACTCTGAAGGTCCGCTAGATGAAAAATTTCAAAAAGCACAACAGGATTTCAGCAGCCAGAATGGAATGAGAATTGAAAAAAATGAAATGCAGGATAAGATTGACAAAATGAATAAGTAGGAGTGGGTCATCAGGATCGTATTTCCTGGCACAATTCAATCAGCACTCCATTCGTATCTTTTGGGTGCAGAAAGCAAACTAATTTGTTATCTGCACCTTTTTTTGGCTGTTGGTTTAATAAAGTAAACCCTTCATTCGCCAGCCGCTGCATTTCCGTTTCAATATTTGCTACTTCAAAAGCAAGGTGGTGGATGCCTTCCCCCTTTTTGCTGATGTAGCGGGCTATAACGCTTTCTGGCGTAGTAGCTTCCAATAGCTCAATCTTTGTTTCTCCTTTTTGTAAAAAGGCGGTTCGTACTCCTTCACTTTCCACCATTTCTGTTTTATATACCTGACAGTTCAGCAGGGTTTCAAACAGCGGAACAGATTTAGATAATGTGTCTACAGCAATCCCTATGTGCTCTACTTTCATCATTTGGCAATTATTTTAGAAGCTTTGCAGGCAAAGGATTTACGAAAAACATACATCTTACTTTTTTCAGCTTAATTTTGCTTTTGCAAAGCGTAAATTTCGAACACCAACCGTCTTTAATTGTTATTTATATACGGCTTTGATATTCAGAATCTGTCAGAATAGCTTTACGAGCCGAAATTTTAAAATATACTATGTCTTTACAATTTCCTATTTACCTAGATAATAACGCTACTACCCCTTGTGACCCACGGGTGGTAGATGCAATGCTACCTTTTTTTACCCAGAATTATGGCAATGCTGCCAGCCGTAGCCATCCGTTTGGCTGGATAGCTGAAGAAGCTGTAGACTATGCCCGTGAGCAGGTTGCTAAACTGATTAATGCCGATCCTAAGGAAATCATTTTCACTAGCGGTGCTACCGAAGGTGATAACCTGGCTATTAAAGGTGTTTTTGAAATGTATGCTAGTAAGGGCAATCATATCATCACCGCTACTACAGAGCACAAAGCGGTGTTGGATACTTGCAAGCACGTAGAAAAGCAAGGCGGTGAAGTGACTTACTTGGAAGTTGAAGCAGATGGTCTGATTGATCTGGCTAAACTAGAAGCGGCTATTCGCCCTACTACTGTTTTGATTGCCATTATGTATGGCAATAATGAAATTGGGGTGCTGCAACCCATCAGAGAAATCAGCGCCATTGCCAAAAAGCATGGGGTGCTGTTTTTTACCGATGCTACACAGGCCGTAGGTAAAGTACCTGTAGATGTAATTGCTGATGGTATTGACCTGCTGACATTCAGTGCTCACAAAATGTATGGTCCTAAAGGAATTGGAGCTTTATATGTTCGCCGTAAAAACCCTCGTGTAAAAGTAACTGCCCAAATGGATGGCGGCGGTCATGAAAGAGGAATGCGTAGCGGTACCTTGAACGTTCCGGGTATAGTTGGTTTTGGTAAAGCCTGCGAACTGTGCCGCCTGGAAATGGATAAGGATATAGCCCATACCAGCCGCCTGCGGGATAAACTGGAAACAGCCTTGATGGCTTTGGAAGAAGCCTATATCAATGGTAATACAGCGCATCGTCTGCCACATACTACCAATATTTCCTTTAAGTATGTTGAGGGTGAGGGCCTGATGATGGGTTTCAATAAAAATATAGCACTAAGTTCTGGCTCTGCTTGTACTTCAGCTTCTTTGGAGCCTAGCTATGTATTGAAAGCATTAGGATTGGGCGATGATTTGGCACACTCTTCTTTGCGTTTTGGTTTGAGCCGCTTTACTACCGAAGATCAAGTTGACTTCACCATCAAAGCAGTAAGCGAAACGGTACTGAAGCTGCGGGAAATGAGTCCGCTTTGGGAAATGTACAAAGAGGGCGTTGACATTAACGCAATAGAGTGGGCACACCACTAAAATAAATTTGCTAATTGGCTGATGTGCTAATCTGCTAATTAGCTAATGTGCTA
>CAXTDG010000191.1:0-8193 GCA_964242675.1 uncultured Chitinophagaceae bacterium | reverse complement strand
ATAGAGCAATCGATTTAACCCTAAATTGCCCGGCGTTTTGTTACTGATAAAGGAATGCTATTGCCCTCTCTTCCTAAAAATATTGTAAAGCTTTTTGTGCATAAATAATTCCCATGGCTCAGGCTTCTCATAAAAACAGTTTCGATTTACTGCGGATCATTTTTGCCACTTCCGTTCTATTTACACATGCCTACCCCATAGCAGGTTTGGATAATAATGATTTCTTAGGCCAGATATCTCATGACACATTTCACTATCCTTCTGTGGCGGTTCCAGGCTTTTTTATTATCAGTGGCTATCTGGTAATACAAAGTTTGCATCGTAGTTCTTCCGCTAATGACTACCTGCTCAGGCGGTTTGCCAGAATTTATCCGGGATTATTTGTAATGCTGTTTCTTACTGTATCGCTGGGCTGGGCAGTCTACTCAGGCAGCTTTACAAAGTACGTTTTCGACCGCCAGATCTACATTTTTTTTGCCAAGAATATGTTGATGCTTCACAAGCACATGATATATGGTTTCTTTGCCAGTAGCCCGGCTGCGGCAATTGTCAATGTGTCTATCTGGTCTATTCCTTATGAAGTTATCTTCTACCTGATATTAATTTCTTTCTTTAAAATACCAAAGCAAAAACACTTTGCAGTGGCTTTGGGAGCGTATGTGTTTCTACTGCTGAACTTTATTCTTACTTACCACCAGATAGGTATCCCCAACAAAAGCTTTCAGAACATTAGTGTGTACAATATTTTTAAGTACGGTTCCTTCTTTTTTGGGGGTGTTGCGCTGGGGCTAAAACCAGACTTTGCAAGAAGCTACCGTAAGATATTGCTTCCAGTTTTTAGTATTTTATTAATAGTACTTTTCTGCTGCTCGTCACTGCCTTTTTACCTGCTGAACCTGTTTTTACCGCTCTTTGTTATTTCGCTTAGCATGTTCGAAGCACCAGTCTGGATAAATAATATTCTTCAAAAAACCGGAGACCCATCATATGGTATCTACATCTACGGCTTTACGGTACAGCAGACGCTATACTATTTTTTCAAGCCGAACTACTGGCAGCTCGCAGTTCTATCCGTTTTAGTGCTAACTATTATTGGTATCTGCTCCTGGAAATTTATAGAAAAGCCTTCGCTACTGTTTTTTAGAAAGCGATTGGCGTTGAAAGGACAACAATTCAATTTAAACAGAAAAGGAACGTTATGATGGGAAGATAATTCTTTCTAATAAAATGCTCTAAAGCCCTACCCTCTTGTATGCTTTTGAGAATTTTTGAGAATGCTGGCTACTTTCTTTAAATGCATTCTTTAATATCGATCATTTAACTGCTATAATGATTCCTCTTCGCCAACAAAATAGTTTCGATTTATTACGATTGCTTTTTGCCCTTTCAGTACTATTTACACATGCCTATTTTATAACCGGTGTTACTGATAGAGATTTGCTCAGCCGTATATCACAGAAAACCTATCACTATCCGCATATAGCTGTTCCTGGTTTTTTTATCATCAGTGGCTTTTTAGTTGTACAAAGCCTGCACCGCAGTATTTCCGTGCAAGACTACCTGCTCCGCCGAATCGTTAGAATTTATCCAGGATTGTTTGTCATGCTGTTGTCTACCCTTTTATTAGGCTG
This sequence comes from uncultured Chitinophagaceae bacterium, assembly GCA_964242675.1. Taxonomy (GTDB): domain Bacteria; phylum Bacteroidota; class Bacteroidia; order Chitinophagales; family Chitinophagaceae; genus JAZKFT01. Next base: position 6,562 of record CAXTDG010000191.1, on the reverse strand, counting down.
GGCCGTGTATTCAGGATCTTTCAGGCAGTATATATCTAATCCGGAAGTGTATGTTTATTTTGCTAAGAACCTGCTGATGTTACATCAATACGTGATGTCGGGCTTTTTTAAAGGCAACCCGGCTGATGACATTATTAATATTTCTATCTGGTCTATCCCTTACGAAGTTATTTTTTACCTGCTGCTAACCTTTTTCTTTAGAATTCCAAAACAGAAACAGTTTGCGGTAGCATTAGTTATTTATCTTTTTCTGATGCTGAACCTAATACTTACCCATCACCAGGTAGGTATTCCAGATGCAATGTTTGAAAATATAACGGTGCTAAATCTTTTTAGGTATGGCTCGTTCTTCTTTGCAGGTGTAGCGCTGGGTTTAGTCCCTCAATTTGTAAGAACCAATCGAAAAATTTTGCTGGCTATTTCTGCAACGTTTTTGTTTTTCCTCTTCCAATCACATTTGCCTGTTTACCTGCTGAATCTGTTATTACCAATCTTTATTATTTCGTTAGGGCTGTTCGAAGCACCTGACTGGGTTAGCAGCATTATAAAAAAAACCGGGGACCCTTCCTATGGAATTTATATTTATGGCTTCCCTGTTCAGCAAACTTTGTTTTATTACTTAAAACCTGGTTACTGGCAGCTTGCTTTTCTATCCGTCTTAGTGCTAACTATTATTGGTATCTGTTCCTGGAAATTTGTTGAGAAATCTTCGCTACTGTTTTTTAGAAAGCAACTGGCGTTGAAAGGCCGATGATTAATAGTATCTGAAATGTAAAATACGATGAGAAGTAGCTAATATCTTATAAATACCGCAATGGGTTTCTTTTGGCGAAAAAGATGTACTGCTTAATATTCATCCAAAAGGCGGTAATAAAATACAAAATAACCGGACTGCCGAAAGTAACAAAGGAGGCGTAAATGAAGTACAGCCGGATTTTGCTGGTCGCAATATTGAATTTATCGCCCAGATAGGAGCACACTCCAAAAGCATTCATTTCAATGAACCGCCGTATTTGATTCATAACTGCCCGATTTACACTGCAATTTAATAAAAAACTTTTCCGAAAAGCGAAAGCTGTTTTTCTGCCTGCCCCTTATTTTGTAAATTTGCGGCCATTCAAATGAGTATTTTCTCTACCTCCGCCGACAACTTGCATATTGTTTGCTTGCCGAACGCAGGTTGCTCATATCTGCAAACTAATTAAAATTTCTACTCCATGGCTTTCGACATTGAGATGATTAAGAAGGTGTATGAAAACTTTCCTGGTCGTGTAGACGCTGCCCGGAAAGTAGTTGGCAAACCGCTAACACTCACCGAAAAAATATTGTACGCCCATTTGTGGAAAGGTAATGCCACAGACGCTTATGAAAGGGCCAAAAGCTATGTTGACTTTGCTCCTGATAGGGTAACGATGCAGGATGCTACGGCACAAATGGCGCTGCTACAGTTTATGCAGGCCGGCCGGGATAAAGTGGCGGTGCCCAGTACTGTACACTGCGACCACCTGATTATGGCTAAAGATGAAAGCCGGGTCGATCTGGACAAAGCGGTGCATGAAAGCAGTGAGGTTTACAACTTCCTGGCTTCGGTTTCAAACAAATATGGTATTGGTTTCTGGAAACCAGGTGCTGGTATTATTCACCAGGTAATGCTGGAAAACTATGCCTTCCCAGGCGGGATGATGATTGGTACCGATAGCCACACTGTAAATGGTGGTGGCCTTGGAATGATAGCAATTGGCGTAGGTGGTGCTGATGCCTGCGATGTAATGAGCGGCTTGCCATGGGAACTGAAATTTCCAAAACTGATTGGTATAAAACTGACTGGTAAACTGAATGGCTGGACGGCGCCTAAAGATATTATCCTGAAAGTGGCGGGTATTCTTACCGTGAAAGGCGGTACCGGTGCTGTAGTTGAGTACTTTGGTGAAGGTGCTGAAAGCCTTAGCTGTACCGGTAAAGGAACCATTTGTAACATGGGTGCTGAAGTGGGTGCTACCACTTCCATTTTTGCATACGACGATAGTATGGCTCGTTACCTGAATGCCACGGGTCGTGAAGAAGTTGCCGCTGGCGCAAATGCCATCCGTGAACACCTACAGGCAGATCCTGAGGTATATGCTGATCCTGAAAGTTACTTCGACCAGGTAATTGAAGTAAACCTCGACGAACTAGAACCACACCTCAACGGACCATTTACGCCAGACTTAGCTACACCTATTTCTAAAATGAAAGAAGCAGCCGCTGCAAATGGCTGGCCCGAAAAAATTGAAGTAGGTTTGATTGGTAGTTGTACTAACTCTTCCTATGAAGATATTAGCCGTGCTGAAAGCCTGGCTAAACAGGTAGATGAAAAGAACCTGAATATGGGTGCAGAATTTACCATCAGCCCGGGTAGCGAACTCGTCCGTTACACGATTGAGCGGGATGGTTTCCTGGATACATTTGAAAAAATAAACGCAAAAGTATTTGCCAACGCCTGCGGACCTTGTATTGGTATGTGGGATCGTATGGGTGCTGAAAAGCAGGAAAAAAACACCATCGTTCATAGTTTCAATAGAAACTTTGCTAAACGTGCCGATGGTAATCCAAATACTTACGCTTTCGTAGCTAGTCCTGAAATTGTTACTGCTCTTGCTATTGCCGGTAGTTTAAATTTCAATCCATTAACCGATACCATTACTAATAAAAATGGTCAACAGGTAATGCTTGATCCGCCAACCGGATATGAATTACCTCCAAAAGGTTTTGGTGTAGAAGATCCTGGTTACCAGGCCCCTGCCGAAGATGGTAGTGGTGTTGTAGTAGAGGTTTCTCCTGAATCTAAACGCCTCCAGTTGTTAGATCCATTCCCAGCTTGGGAAGGAACAGACCTGAAAGGTTTGAAACTATTAATAAAGGCTAAAGGAAAATGTACGACTGACCATATATCTATGGCAGGTCCCTGGTTGAAATACCGTGGTCACCTGGATAATATCAGCAACAATCTGCTGATTGGTGCAGTCAACTTCTTTAATAACAAAACGGATTCGGTTAAAAATGCACTAACTGGAAATTATGGTCCGGTTCCCGCTACGCAACGAGATTACAAAGCAGAGGGTATTGGAACTATTGTAGTGGGCGATGAAAACTATGGTGAAGGAAGCAGCCGGGAACACGCCGCTATGGAACCTCGTCACCTGGGCGTTCGGGCGGTACTGGTAAAATCATTTGCCCGTATCCATGAAACCAACTTGAAAAAGCAAGGAATGCTGGCATTGACTTTTGCTGATAAGGCAGACTATGATAAAATTCTGGAGGATGACATAATCGATATTATCGGTTTAACAGATTTTACACCCGGTATGCCCTTGGCTATTTATCTACACCATGCCGATGGTAGCAAGCACATTATTTCTGTAAATCATACTTATAATGAACAACAGATTGAATGGTTTAAAGCCGGTGCAGCATTGAATATAATTCGCAGGCAGTTTGCTGGTAAGCAAAACTCCTGGGTATAATTAGTTATAGAGTAATAATAAAAAGCGGAACCTTTTGGGTTTCCGCTTTTTTATGCCGGCAATTTTTGTTCTAAACTAACTGTGTGAACCGCAATTATTTAATAAACTTAATGCTTGCCTTCATTCCTTCGGAATTCGCTAGTGTAAGTATGTATTCTCCTTTACTATAGCCATGTGTGTCAAATGTTAGTTTATTGCTACCCACTACAACATTCGCCCCTATCTGATGGATAACTTTTCCTGCCATATCTACAATTTGAATTGTATACTTTCCTGCAACAGAGGCGGTGAAGGATAAATTAGCAATATTGCTAACCGGATTTGACGATATGCCTATTGAAATGGATTGGTTTAATCGTAAGCTAACAACATTACTGTAAGTAAATTTACCATCTCTATCTATCATCTTCAATCTGTAGTAAGTAACTCCGCTCTTTATACTAACATCTGTAAAAGAGTATGTGTTACTACCCATTGTGCTTTTAGCATTTACAGAATCTAATGGTGTAAAAGTTAAACCATCATGGCTGACTTCTATTACAAATTTTTGCGTATTTACTTCATTAGTAGTTTGCCATTGTAATAACCCTTTGCCGTTTTGTAAAGAAGCAGAAATATGAGTTAGTGTAAGGGGAAGAATAGGGCCAACATTAGTAACTTTTCGGATGCGATTATTGACGAAGTCAGCAATAAACAAACTTCCAAATTTATCGATCGTAATTCCTACCGGATAATTGATCTGGGCTGCTGTTGCAGCAATATTGTCGCCGTTATACCCTTCTACACCTGTTCCAACTACAGTAGTTATTAAGCCTGTATTTTTATCAACTCTACGAATTCGATGGTTAAAATAATCTGAGATAAATAAATTTCCTGCAGCGTCGAAAGCGATACCTTCCGGTGTATTCAACCTGGCTGAAGTTGCTAACATATTATCGCCATTATAACCCGCAGTACCTGTACCTGCCATAGTTGTTATTATGCCTGCTGTATTAATCTTTCGGATGCGATGATTTAATCCATCAGCAAAATACAGATTACCATCAGCATCTAAAGCTAAGGCATAAGGATAATATATACTGGCATTGACTGCTAATATATTATCACCATTATACCCCGCAGTACCTGTTCCCGCAATAGTTGTAATTATTCCTGTTGTACTTACTTTTCTAATACGGTTATTGTAAGAGTCCGATATAATTATATTGCCAGCTGGATCTATTAGTATACCATCTGATGGATAATTAAGATTTGCATCGATAGCAGATCTATTGTCACCGTTATAACCCGCTACACCATTGCCCGCAACGGTTGTAATAAACCCATTTGTACCAAGTTTTCTTATACGATGATTATAAGTATCTTCAATGAATACATTTCCGAAAGTATCTAGTGCTATTGCTTCTGGCAAATTTAAATTCGTTATGGAGCCTGCCATATTATCCCCATTATAACCAGCAGTACCTGTTCCTGCAATAGTTGATATAAAACCATTTGTTCCAATTTTTCTTATCCTGTTGTTAAGATAATCTGCTATATAAACATTCCCATTTGCATCGACTTTCACACCTGATGCTCTACCGATTTGTGCAATTGAAGCAGCAATATTATCACCATTATACCCTTGTAAGCCCGTACCGGCAATGGTGGTAATGGTTTGTGCGTGAATAGATGTAGTAACTTCTGTACCAATAAAAAAACATAATAGCAAGTAAATTTTTCTCATTCTATTGAAATTTTATTAAAAAAGTGGCTTAAAACTATATGAATTAGCTTTAGTAAAAAATTTTTATTTAAAGAAAAATTATTCCACAATTAAAAAAGCCGCCTGCAATTACTTGCAGGCGGCTTGGCATTTAAAATGTACTTGTCTAATTGCCAGCTTTACCAGCTACATTCAGCGAGTTACCAGTAGTAACTCTGATAGTTGCATTAGGTAATGCTTTGATGCTGCGACAAGCAGCATTGCTATTTACAATTGGATATCGGTTAATAGCACTGTTGATGATTACGTCTGTATGGTCGTCTGGTAATACACCGCAAGTCCAGTTGGCTGTATTTTCCCAGGCTGTACTTATAGTACCATTCCATTTCACAGCAAACTTCAGTACATATTCTCTACTATAAGTAGTATTTCCGCTAGTTATCATACAACGGTATTTATAGCCATACCAGGCAGTTGGAGGAGCATTAAGTCGCAGACTGGTTGTAGCAGCACCACTATAAATAGTATTATCTACCACATCTACATAACCAGCACCAGCATCAACCTGCCAACGGTAACTTCCAACAGGTGCGTTCTCAGCTTTGTAAGTGATAGAACTACCCGGGCAAATACCCAGATCGGCTGACCGCAATACAACAACTGATTTGAAAAGGAAATTATTGAAATGTATTTGCTCAGCCTGATCATTATCCGGATTAATGTCAACCAACATATTATATCTGCCAACCATTGTATCTGTGCTTAATTCAAAGTACACTTTAGCAGTGTCGCCACTGGCAATGGGTTTCACTTTTGGCAATACTATCTGACGGCTATTACCCAAAGAATCAGTAAGTGTAACTTTTACTTTTACGCTATCGAAACTAACGTTGCTCACATTTTTGAAAGCCACACCAAATGGATAACGGGATAATTGTGTACTATCAATATTGGCAGTATCGGCTGCTGCAAAATATAAATTGGGCGATACGCCACCTTCTGGTACAGGTGTATAGTCAATACGCCAGCTGTCTAACTGCCAGGGAGAAGCTTTAGCTGCATCCTGATCTCTTAGTTGCAGTTGTAGGTAAGGGAAGGCAGCTGCATCAATATTAGCAATGCTGAAATCTAATTCGGCTCTTGACTTAGTAGCCATAAGATACCTGTTTCCTGAATTATCAAAGCCATACACGGAAAGCATAACGCTATCAGCAGAGTTAGAAGCCTCTGTAGAGTGTCCCTGCCAATGTACATTTTGCCAGCTACGTGCTGGTCCAAACTTAGGTGAAGTAACATAACCAACTGTGTCAATAGTGGGGCAGTCTACTGAAGCAGTGATACGGTCATAGATAGT
>CAXTDG010000190.1:6406-8202 GCA_964242675.1 uncultured Chitinophagaceae bacterium | reverse complement strand
GTATTAGTCGGTAGCATATCAACTAATGGAAACAAACCTACTAACCCAAATTTCTGTTCATCGAGGCTACTTAGTAAAGGTGGGGTTTCAACAGATAAACCACTGTCTTGAGGCGGTAAAATAACGCAATGCTATTCCTAAGTACCTCTTAATTGATTTTAAAGCTACAGTTTACTGAATGTAAAAGAGATTTTTCCATAGCTAGCTTTTGTTGCTTGCTACTATACAAGCTTAATCTAAAAACAGAAAAGCCTGAAACTATAAAAGTTACAGGCTTTCAAAAACTTAAAAGCTAACGGAATGGGAAGAACTTAAAACCGTTAGAACTACATGCGGTCGTAAGCGGCCAGGTTGTACCTGTTGATGGTAGCATACACCTTTCCGGTCCATACAATGGGGGCTTCGCTATAACCAGTTTTTGCAATAGCCATAATCCAGTGCCGGGGGTCGGGGTTAAAGATAGAAGTGAGATAAAACTTCTTGTTCGTAATCACCCGGATAAAATCTCTAAAACAAGCTTCGTCGCTGGCGTACTCTTTATAAGACGAGTTGATGCGGCCGCTGTTTTTTCCTTTTATACCGAAGTGGTTGTTCAAAATCCGACAAACTTTACTGTTACCATTGGCGCTTTCCATCATAGCAATAGCCAGAATAACACTTGCGGGGATTTTGGTCTGATGCATGGCATCAACTGCCATGTCTTTAAAATCTGTGATGTATTCCAGTGCAGCATCCTTTGCATGCACCACAGCCATAAGGGCGGAATTTACCATCATGCACACAATCAAAAACAGCTTTTTCATAAGCTTTACTTGGTTGGTTGTTTGGTGAAAAAAATAAGAACTTCCGTTGCCTCTAAGGGGACAATGATGGCGAAAATGCCTCATTTTGTTGATATGACCAACCTTTTAAGGTTAAAATATCCACACTGCAAGCGTTTGCAAGTGTAATAAAAACAAAAAACCGAGCTATGTAAGCCCGGTTTTTTTCAAAATGTTCTGTTTGTTTTAAGGATTCAGGACGGCTCATCAAAACGAAAACACTAAGATTAAAGTACTTTTCGAATCCTGTAGCTCTTTTTCTGATGCGGTCATGAAAATGGGTATTGCATAGGTAAAACCAATCATTCGACTTGCTGAAACCATTGAGTAAATTGTCATTTTAATGGAGTATCCGTTCATTTTATGAGGATTTGTATTGATAAGAGAGTAAAATTTGGTAAATCTGTATTTATAGTTGAAAAGCAGATCTCATTCAGACCGCTTCCAGCCCACTTAATCATCCATCTAATTCTGTTTTAGCAGCGATCCTCATAAGTTCCACTATTGAAACGCACACTTTTTTTCTTTATACTCTCATTTACGTATCAGATACTTTAGCTTTGACCTCCCCAAATTCAAAGCTTGCTAAGCTGACATTTTTTTGCTCAATAGATTATTTTTACCATGAAAGACTTCTCTTATATCACCAATCCGCACCCGGCGTATATCGAAAGCCTGTACCAGGATTTCGCCAAAAACCCGGAAAGCGTTGACCCGGAACTGAAAAAATTCTTTGAAGGTTTTGATTTTGCCATTAGCACAGGGCTGGCCACCCCCAACGGAAACGGCAAAACAAACGGAACCGCCAACGGCAATGGTGCCGCTACAGTTACACCTTCGGCAAATGGTACGCAACCAGCAAAAACCGCTGCTGCTACCGATGTTGATTTCAAAAAAGAGTTAGGTGCCTACCGCATGATTCTGGGCTACCGCAACAAAGGCATGTTCGTTGACCTTACGGTAGTACATTCTATT
>CAXTDG010000190.1:0-6396 GCA_964242675.1 uncultured Chitinophagaceae bacterium | reverse complement strand
CGGGAGATCAGCGCCTACCGGCTGATCCTGGGTTACCGCAACAAAGGCCACCTGGTTGCCAAAACCAACCCCATTCGCCAGCGGCGGGATAGAGGTGCTAACCTCGACCTAGGCTTTTTTGGCCTGAACGAAGAAGATCTGGGCAAAACTTTTTATGCCGGTAACCTTATTGGCCTGGGCAATGCCACGCTACAGCAGATCCTGGATTTTCTGAAAAAAGTATATGCCGAGCATGTAGGTATTGAGTTTAAATACATCAGCAACCAAAAAAAGGTAGACTGGCTGACGGCGGAAATGGAGAAGAATTTTACCAACCCTATTCCGCTGGAGCAAAAGAAACGCATCCTAGAGAAGCTAAACCAAGGCGTAATATTCGAGGAGTTTTTAGGTAAAAAATTCATTGGGCAAAAACGCTTTAGCCTCGAAGGTGGCGAAACTACTATTGCAGCACTGGATGCCATTATCAATACCGGATCGGCCAATGGCGTGGAAGAAGTGGTGATAGGTATGGCTCACCGGGGTCGTCTCAATATTCTTGCTAATATCATGGGCAAAACCTATGAGCACATCTTTACCGAGTTTGAAGGCAAAGCTGTACCCGACAGTACTATGGGTAGCGGTGATGTAAAATATCATTTGGGCTATAGCAGCGAAGTAGAAACGCCTGCTGGTAAAAAAGTGCATTTAAAATTAGCCCCAAATCCCAGCCACCTTGAAACGGTTGGCCCTATTGTAGAAGGCTTCACCCGTGCCAAGGCTGATGTACTGTACGGTTCCGATTTCGATAAAATAATGCCCATCCTCATTCATGGTGATGCAGCAGTAGCTGGTCAGGGTGTAGTGTACGAAGTGGTGCAAATGAGTGGATTGAAAGGCTATGCTACCGGCGGCACCGTTCACTTCGTTATTAATAACCAGGTGGGCTTTACAACCGATTTTGATGATGCCCGTACATCTGACTATTGTACCAGCGTAGCGGCCATGGTACAGGCACCGGTTTTCCATGTAAATGGGGATGATGCCGAAGCAGTAGTAAAAGTTTCTGAAATAGCTACCCGTTACCGTCAGGAGTTTAACAGCGATGTATTTATTGATATGGTGTGCTACCGCAAGCATGGCCACAACGAAGGCGATGATCCTAAGTTTACCCAACCGGGTTTGTATTCTTTCATTGAAAAGCAGGCTAACCCACGGGAAATTTATACCCGCTACTTATCGGAAACCGGCGAAGCCAGTGCCCGTGACTTGGCAAAGGAAATGGAGCAAAAGTTTTGGGGCGACCTACAGGAACGGCTGGATGAAATAAAACAAAACCCGCTGCCCTATACCTACCAGGCACCAGAGCAAGCCTGGCGTAGCTTGAAGAAAGCTACGCCGGATGATTTGCAGCAAAGCCCGGTAACAGCGGTGGATGAAGAACGGCTTCGCAAAGCTTTCGATACCATTATGGCTATACCAGAAGGTTTTAAGCCATTGAAGAAAGTAGAAAAGATTTTACAGGATAAAATAAAACTGTTTGACGAAGAGCAAAAATTCGACTGGGCTACCGGCGAACTGCTGGCTTATGCTACCCTGCTACAGGAAGGCAAAGATGTACGCATGAGCGGCCAGGATGTAAAAAGGGGAACCTTTAGCCACCGCCATGCTGCCCTACGAGACGAAACAACCGACCAGTATTATGACCGCCTGAGCAATATAGAAGGGGGTGGTAAGTTCCGCATTTATAACTCTTTGCTAAGTGAATATGCCGTACTAGGTTTTGAGTATGGCTATAGCATGGCCAGCCCTGATGCTTTAGTAATTTGGGAGGCCCAGTTTGGCGACTTTGTAAATGGTGCTCAGATAGTGATTGACCAATACATTAGCGCTGCAGAGCAAAAATGGCAACGCATGAACGGTGTAACTATGCTATTGCCCCACGGCTACGAAGGCCAGGGACCTGAACACAGTAGTGCCCGTATGGAGCGTTTCCTGCAGCAATGTGCCGAGTTGAATATGATTGTTACCAACGTTACCACAGCAGCTAATTTCTTCCACTTATTACGCCGCCAACTGGCATGGAACTTCCGTAAGCCGCTTATCAACTTTAGTCCTAAAGCCAACTTACGCCTGCCAGCTGCTTACAGCCCCATTATAGATTTTGCACAAGGCGGTTTCAAAGAAGTGATTGACGATAACAGCACTTTTACCCCAGGCACCATTCGCAAAGTGCTATTCTGCAGTGGTAAAATTTACTACGACCTGCTGGACAAAAAACAGAAAGGAAATGTGACGGATACAGTCATCATTCGCCTGGAGCAGATTTACCCATTACCAACTAAACAGTTGGAAGCGCTGAACCAGAAATACAACCGGGCTACCTGGTTCTGGGTACAAGAAGAACCACTAAATATGGGTGCTGCTACCTTCCTGAAAATGAATCTGACCAGTATCAGCTTCGGCATTATCAGCCGCAACCCAAGCGCTGCTACTGCCACCGGTTACAGCAAAACACATGCGGCTGAGCAAGCTGAAATTGTGGACACCGCATTCGGCATTTAATCGTGTTTATACATAGAAACCATAAAAACGGCATCAAAGTACTTGATGCCGTTTTTTTTTGCTGCAAATCTTATGAACCTATAATAACAACAACCCCTTATAGGTTTACTATGTATCGACTTACTGTTTCATAATCATAACATTAAACCGCATCCCATCTGTGAAACCACCCACTCCGCTGCTATTGTGCGGCTCAGCAATATACCATTGCCCTGTACCACCACCCACAGTATTGCTGGCATCATACCCTACCCAAAACGGAAATGATAATCTAGAAGATACGGGCGTTACAGTAATGATGGCATCTGGATCATTGAGCGTCATTGGGGTGGTAATCCGATAGTAATCAATCTGGTTGGCACCAGTGCCTATCTGAAAAAAATTACTATTCCCGGCAAGTGTTCCCATGTTAATCTGAAAAGCCGCTTTATTAGAACCAGACACTTTTATTGCACCCGTTACTTCTATTGCTGCATCGTCAAACAGGAAACGCTGTGTCGCTTTTACTTTTCCTACTACTTCCAGTTTGACCCCTGGATTGTTCGTTCCAATACCTACATTGCCATTGCCTTTTATCCGCAGGTTTTCTGAGAAACTTGCGCTACTACCGTATCCTAATACAATATCATCGGTACTACTACCGGTGTAGAATTGCATTTGCGAGCCCTGTATGCCTATGCCATAATTATTGGTTGCATCCACATTCCAGAAGTTTATTTTTTCGCCCACTGTATTGGCAAATGATAGTGGCGATTGTGGATCTGTATTACCCTGCACCCCGATATTCCCGTCTGTTTTTATAGTTAGTCTATCAATTGTATTAAGAGGAGACCCTTGCCCGGCAACTGAAGTAGCAGACGTTGAAATATAAAACCGGCCGGTGGTTGGGTCCTGCCCTACCAATGAGCCATAACCGGCATTGATAGCTCTCCTCACTCCCGAATAGTAACTATTGAAGCCAATACCCGGATAGCTACTTTCTATAGCCACACCAGTTGTATTGCTGCCAAACATGAACTGTGTAAAAAATCAAAAAAGAGGTAGATTTTTTTAAGGTTTAGGGGAGCAGTAGTTAGGTTGGTATAAGGTGTTGTTCTTAACCACGGCAAACACTTGTTTTAGAAGCTTGTTGCACACGGCCATCAAAGCCATTTTTCCTGTTTTCCCTTTTGCTCTCAAACGCTCATACAATGCCTTACAGGCCGTGTTGGTTTTAATAGCGTTCATAGCACACATATACAACACATCTCTAATTGGTTTGCCTCCCTTTTTACAGATTGCTGGACGGTTATGGATGCTCGTTCCACTGCTATACTCCCGAGGGCTTAGCCCGGCAAAAGAAATGAGTTGCCGGTGGTTTTCGGTGTAGCGGAAGCCTTGCGTAAAGATGATGAGCATGGCTGTTGCCCGCTTGCCAATGGCTTTAATACTACTAATGTTTTTAACCTGCTCCGGTTGCCATTGCACCAGTAACGCTTCCAGTTTTTGTTCTAATTGATTGATCTCTTTTTCAAATTGTATATTCATCTTCTCCAGCGAACGAATGGCATCTTTATTCTGTACCGGCAGCAAACGCAGGCTGTGTAACTGATTATTGAATCGCTTTATCTGCTCTCCATACTCCCGGATGGTATTGTATAATTGCTTGCTCTGAAAGTAAAGCTGGTCGGGCATTTCCCATAGCTCCGGCTTCTGCTCTATAGCATATCGACAGATCCACTGAGCGTCTTTCTTGTCACTCTTATTTCGCTCCAGGTGCATTTGAATGTAGCGTTTGATACTGAGTGCATTGACTACGCTGATGGCTGCTTCTTTTTCGTGCAGAAAAAAAGCCAGCCGAACATAATATACGCCGGTTGCTTCCATTACAAAGTGATAACCTGGCCCGGTATGTTCCCAGATGGTCTGGAAACCTTTGTTGTTATTTCCTACTTTGATGTGAAAGATATCCCCCAGATTGTTTTGATAAGCCACATCTAATGTGTTTTGCGATACATCGATACCGCAGCAGCGCTTTTCATTGTTCATAATAGGCGTGTTTTAATAGATGAAAAAATGTATTTTTATAGTGGACAAAAAAAGAAGGGAAGAACATTCTTACACGGTGCTATCTATCCTACTGCATACTTTCTCCAGGAAGTATATTGAACTGTTCAGCATCTGGTAAGAAAAGGGCGGGGACGATCATGTTAGAAAAGCTCAAAAGGCTTAATTGCATTGTTGGTCTTACTCCGTCCTTTGTTCTTTCCAATATATTTTATTCACTACCTAAATTTACTAAATTGTAAACATAGGACAGCATTGGCGGCTCCCACTTTAGTATCTGCTACTAAGCCTGCCAGGCTTGGGTTTGTGTTACCTATTCCTATTAACCCGTTATCTTGTATAGACATACGTTCTACTAAATTGGACAGCAACGGATCGCTGTAGGTGAAGAAGCCAATTCGTGCTGCGGCGGTATTACCACCAATCGTTTTAATAGCGCCTGTATACCGGGTACCCGTTTTAAAATTTAGCCCAGCCGTTACACCAGCAACTAAGCTTTGTGTATTTTCCAGCAATGCCAGCGCACTTGTATTATTACTAACATGAAACGGCATTTGCGGATCAATCGTTCCAATTCCGGTATATCCGGCATCAGTAATAGTGAGCTGTTCTTTCAGAAAAGAAGGAGCAGTAACTGCATACGTAAATAAGCCTAGCCTGGCTGTACCGCTGCCTGTACCAATGGTTTGTATTCCGCCAGTGTAAGCATTACCTGTTTTAAAATACATCGCAACTTTTTTGTCGGCTGCTAGTGCCTGCGTGTTTTCCAGCACCATTACAGCACTGTCGGTACTACTTACATGCAGTTTCATTATGGGAGTGGTCGTTCCTATACCAACCTTATTCTGTGCAGTTACGTATGTAGCAAATAGTAGTATTGCGGTTGCACCGAGGAAAATCCGTTTCATAAGCATTAATTCATTGAAAAGTTTTGGTTTTCTAATAATTTCAGAGGTTGTAGTCGTAATAAACTTAACATCGGAAACGTTTGTACACAGAAGATATCTCCTAAGCATACTCTCGTTATTCAGTTCTTTTCGCCCCAAGTTTTACTGGTTCGTAGAATAGCCTTTTCTTTTTTGCCTTAAAAATATTTTAGTTAATCCATCCTAATGCAGCACTATTTCCAACGAAATGTCTACATTAGTGTGGTCGTTATTTCCCAACCACTATGACAGAAGATTTAATAATTGCCGGATGTCTGCGTAACAACCCTGCTGCACAGCGGGAATTGTACAACAGATATGCACCCAAGATGCTGTCTGTTTGTTATCGCTTTGGCCAAAACCGTGAAGATGCAGAAGATATGCTGCAGGAGGGTTTTGTAAAAGTATTCACGCAGATACACACTTTCCAGAACCGGGGAGCCTTTGAAGGCTGGGTACGCCGTATTATGGTACACACCTGCATTAACATTCTCAAAAAACACAAAAAGTTTAGTGATAGTGTTGATATTGAGCATGCCTCTCATCTTCCTGTAAGGGAGTCGGTACCAGGTATTATGCAGGCAAAACAGGTAGTGGAGTGCATCCGCCTGCTGCCGCTTGGTTACCGTACGGTACTAAACCTGTATGCAATTGATGGCTATAGCCACCGGGAAATTGGAGAGATGCTGGACATTGAAGAAAGTACCAGCCGCAGCCAATACACCCGTGCTAAGAACATGCTGGAGCAAGTATTGATAAAGAAACGGATAATAGACAGCCCGGAGAAAGCCACCGGTTGGGAGATTGCAACTGCCCGGTAAATTACCGGCCATTAACCAGAACAACGCTAATGCTTTATGATGAACGATGAGATGAACATACA
>CAXTDG010000189.1:4691-8236 GCA_964242675.1 uncultured Chitinophagaceae bacterium | reverse complement strand
TGCCAGGAATGCGCCGAATGCAAATGGCCATTTCTGAAACAGCCGGATGCAGCGGTGTAACAAAACCATGTATAAAAAAATAATGAATATGCCACCGATTGCGCCATACTCTTCATTAATTATCGGGAACACATAATCGCTGTACGGATGTGGTAAAAAATTACGTTGTTGGCTATTGCCCGGACCGACACCAATCCAACCACCTTTTGCTACGGCAATTTTTGCCTGTTGCACCTGGTAAGGGCTTTCATCATTCTTGGCGTACATAAAATCCTGAATCCGTTTCACCCAGGTTCCTACACGGCCTTTTGACTTGACTTTGGTAGTAACCGTATTCTCATACATCGCAGAATTATCTCCGGTTTTGTGTGTAGATACTGCCATCGTAATTAACAGAATTACGGGCAATGCCGCTACACCAACGGCTAATAAAATATGCTTGATTTGCACCCGCCCCATAAACATCAGCAGCAGACTTGTAGCGCCCACCAATAATGCAGTGGACAAGTTAGCTGGCGCAATTAAGATACAGGTCAATGCAACGGGTGCAATGATTGGCAAAAATCCTTTTTTAAAATCGTTGATGACACTTTGCTTACGGCTCAATTGACGAGCCAACAGCATAAACAATCCCAGCTTTGCCAAGTCGCTTGTTTGTAGTGTCATTCCAATAATTGGCAAACGAATCCAGCGATTGGCTTCATTCAATTGCATACCGAAAATGAGGGTATATAACAGCAGCGGAATACTGATTAAATAGAGCCACAACGCTACCCGACTATAGATGGTATAATTGATGCGATGAGCAAAATAAATAATCAGTACGCCACTTAAAATAAAAGCCAATTGCTTAAACAAATAAAACTCAGTATCTTGGTTGTGCTTGTATGCTAGTGAGCCGGTACTACTGTACACAACGAGTAAACTGGTAAGTACCAATAGCAATACAATACTCCAAATCGTTTTATCGCCCCGATAAATACGATTGCCATCCTTACCGCCACCAAGTGCGGGGATGTTAAGTTGTTGTGCTAAGTTTTTAAATGCTGTTTCCATAAATGCGGCCCCCACCTATCCTCCCCAACGGGGGAGAGAAATGGAGAAGATTAAAGCGGAGATATGTTCGAAGAATAAATCAAATTATATTTTTTTACGGTTCTCAAGTCTCCCCTATTGGCGGAGATTTAGAGGGAGCCGTCGGCATTTATAATTCCATCACCGCTTCTTTAAACTGATTGCCTCTGTCTTCGTAATTCTTGAACAAATCGAATGAAGCACAAGCAGGGCTAAGTAAAACCGCATCACCATTTTGAGCCAACGCATAAGCCGCTTCTACCGCTTCTTTTGCATTCGGAGCATCTACCATTTTGGCTACTTTACTTCCCAACGCTGCATGAATTTTTTCATTGTCTTTACCCATGCACACAATGGCTTTTACCTTTTCTTCAATCAGGTCTTCAATCAAAGAATACTCGTTGCCTTTATCAACGCCACCAAGGATTAACACCGTAGGTTTTTTCATGCTTTCCAATGCAAACCAAGTACTGTTGATATTAGTAGCCTTACTATCGTTGATGTACTCCACACCTTTGATAGTAGCCACCGGTTCCATGCGGTGCGGCAGGCCATCATACGTTTGCATGGCTTCCCGAATATTTTCTTTGCGGATACCTAAGGTAGTTCCGGCAATTCCTGCAGCCATAGCATTGTATTGATTATGCTTTCCTTCCACAACTAAGTCGTACACACTCGCATTGTTTTCTACCTCATCCACTTTAATCAGGATTTCATCATTCTTGATGAAGGCGCCCTGGGTAACTTGCTCTTTCATGGTAAACGGAAGCGGTTTAGATTGTTTTAAATAAATAGGTAAGTATTGCATGGTCACCGCATCATCTGCACAGTAAATGAAGTAGTCTTCACTCGTCTGGTTTGCGATAATGCGAAACTTTGAATGAACATAATTTTTCAACTCATAATTGTAGCGGTCCAGGTGGTCGTCGGTAATGTTAAGTAACACAGCAACCTCTGGTCTGAACTCCACAATATCATCCAACTGAAAGCTGCTGATTTCTGTGATGTACAAAGGCTTAGGTTCAACCGCCATTTGCCGTGCAATAGAGAAACCAATATTGCCAACCATCGCAGCATCTAAGCCAGCCACAACGCACATGTGATACAGCAAACTAGTGGTGGTACTTTTTCCATTGCTACCCGTGATGCCTACAATTTTACTATCTCCTTTGTAGCGGTAAGCCAGTTCTATTTCACTAATTACCGGAATACCTTTGCCACGAATAGCTTTCATCACCGCAGCTTTCTCTGGAATACCAGGGCTTTTCATCACTTCATCTGCCGCCAGTATTTTATCCAGCGCATGTGTTCCTTCTTCAAATTCAATTCGTGCATCCACCAATTCTTTTCTGAAAACGGGTTGCAGTGGGCTACCATCGCTTACAAACACATCATACCCTTTCTGCTTTGCCAGCAGTGCAGCGCCTACTCCACTTTCGCCGCCTCCAAGTATGATGAATTTTTTAGCCATTATGAATTCAATTCTTTTCTTCTATTTTCTAAATCTTCTGTCTTTTTCTTTTTTAGAGACAGAGGCCAGTACCACTTTAAAGCGACATTGGCGACGCTCCGTTCAAGTGAGGAATATCTATTGAACTTTTCAGCCCATATTTCTTTGTGTGAGTCAGATTCTTTCAGAATAAATTAAGGGGTCTGATTGCCCTTATCTAATCTTCAAAGTCGCTACGCTTGCCACCACACACAGAATCGTTACTATCCAAAATCGCATGGCTATTTTGCTTTCATGATAACCCAGCTTTTGGTAGTGGTGGTGCAAAGGGCTCATCAGGAAAACTCTTTTTCCCTCGCCGTATTTTCTCTTTGTGTATTTGAAATAGGTTACTTGAATGGTTACGCTTAGCAGTTCTACAAAAAAGGCAAAGCAAAAAATCGGAATCAGTAATTCCTTCCGCACCATAATGGCAAGTGATGCAATTATGCCACCCAAAGCCAAACTGCCTGTATCGCCCATAAACACCTGTGCCGGGTAAGAATTGTACCACAGAAACCCAACACATGCCCCAATGAATGCTCCGATAAAAATAGACAATTCACCAAGGTTGGGGATGTACATAATATTGAGGTATTCTGCAAAGCGAATATTACCACTCACATACGCAAACAATCCCAAGCAAATACCGATGATGGCTGAAGTACCTGTTGCTAATCCATCCAATCCATCCGTAATGTTTGAACCATTTGATACGGCCGTGATAATAAAAATTACAACTAGCGTATACAATAACCACGTTAATCCACTTAAACTTTCAGGTAAAAGTTTAGAGTAATTAAACTCATGACTTTTTACAAAAGGGATGGTTGTAATGGGCGTTTTCACCCGAACAAAGCGGTGCGTTTCTCCATCAATCGTACGAACCGTATCGCCCAAATAACTTTCATGCTCCCTTGCAATTTGTTGTTGCATTTCAGCCTGTTTATTCGGAAATATTTCCCGCTGAACGGTAACGTAC
>CAXTDG010000189.1:0-4681 GCA_964242675.1 uncultured Chitinophagaceae bacterium | reverse complement strand
CTAAACCAACCTGACCAGCAATTTTCATTTTACCTGCCAGGCCATCCGCATCTGCTTTATTATATTTTACACCAGCGGCTTGTGCTTTTTTCTTTGATTTTATTTTCAGGTAATCATCAATAAAACCAATCGTTCCGCACCATACTGTAACGAGGATAATTAAGTCGATATAAACGTTGGTGAGATTAGCAAACAACAGTGTCGGTACCAGCATTGCTAAAATGATGATAAACCCACCCATTGTTGGTGTGCCTTTCTTAGTTTGCTCACCGGCTAAACCGAGGTTGCGAACTTCTTCGCCAATTTGTAGTGTGCGTAAGAAATTGATAATTCTTTTACCATACAACATGCTTACTACCAACGACAGAATAACTGCCATTGCCACACGAAAAGTGATAAATGAAAACAGCTGTCCTCCGCTAAAGTGATAACGCAATTCGAGCCATTTAAACAAGTGGTAAAGCATGAGGTGATTTGTGAGTTATGATTTTAGATTGATGAATGAAACAAGTAGCCGTGAGTGTGAATTATCCATTTTCAATTGTCGATTACTTACCCAGCAGTTCAAACATTTTCAACAGTTCTTCTTTATCATCGAAATGATGTTTGACACCATTTATTTCCTGGTATTTTTCGTGGCCTTTGCCTGCCACTAAAATGATGTCTTTTGGTTGAGCCATGCTTACCGCCGTTTTAATGGCTTCTCTCCTATCAGTGATAGAAAGCTGGCGGCGTTTGTAACGAGATTCCAAACCTTGCGTCATTTCACTAATGATTTCAGCAGCGTCTTCACTCCTTGGATTATCACTGGTAAAAATGGCCTTATCGCTAAACTCACAAGCCACCTGCGCCATTACGGGGCGTTTGGTTTTATCTCTATCGCCGCCGCAACCAACCACGGTAATTACCTGCTCATTTCCCTGGCGAATTTTTTTAATCGTTGCCAGTACATTCAGCAAAGCATCTGGCGTATGAGCATAATCTACAATGCCTACCAATCTTTCTTTTGGCGAAATGATGTAATCAAATCTGCCTTCGGCACCCGTTGTATTGCTTAATGTTTTCAGCACTTCCGCTTTGTCCATTCCCAAGCTAACGGCAGCACCGTACACTGCTAAAATGTTATACGCATTAAACTCCCCCATCAACCGGAAATGAACTTCTTGTCCATCGATGTTCATCACCAAACCAGTCATGCTGTTTTCAATAATCTTCCCTTTGAAATCAGCCATGTCCCGCAGGCTATAAAACAGTTTGGCAGCCTGTGTATTTTGCAACATTACCGGGCCACGTTTATCATCTAGGTTGCTGATGGCAAATGCAGTAGCAGGTAAATCATCGAAGAACTTCTTCTTTACATTGATATACTCTGCGAACGTTTTATGATAGTCCAAATGGTCATGCGTGATATTGCTGAAAATACCGCCAGCAAAATGCAGCGCTGTAATGCGATGCTGATGAATAGCATGGCTGCTGCATTCTATGAAAACATATTCGCAACCTTCATCGGCCATTCTTCTGATGAGTTCGTTCAGGCTAATAGCATCAGGTGTTGTATGGGTTGCAGGAATAATTTGTTCTGCAATTTGATTTTGTACCGTTGATAATAAGCCACATTTAAAACCTAGTGCTGTAAACAAGCGAAATAGTAGTGTAGCAATGGTCGTTTTTCCATTGGTTCCCGTAACGCCAACCAGCTTTACACGGGCAGATGGCTCACCAAAAAAGTTGTTGCTCATCCAGGCAACTGATTCCTGTGTGTTGCTAACCTGCACATACACCACACCGGTAATCATGTTTTCTGGCAACACTCTACACACCACAGCAATAGCACCTTTTGCCGTTGCTGTTTCTATGTATTGATGTCCATCTTGCAGCGAGCCTTCAATAGCAATAAAGCAACTGCCCGGCTGCACTTTGCGACTATCTATCTGCAAATCATTTACCTCTACATGAATATTTCCATGTACCGATTGCAGCCGCACTTTGTATAATATGTCTGTGAGCAGTGGCATTAATTCAATTCTATATTTATGGGTTGTCCTTTTCTAATGGTTGTTCCCGGTAAAATGGATTGTGCCGCAACCCGACCGCTTCCTTTTATCATTGGATGTAAGCCAGCCGATTCGCACATTTGCAATGCATCTTTCAGCGTCATTCCTTTGATGTAAGGCATTGTTTTATCATTGGTGCGTACACCTTTCATCATCACTTTGCTGTTTCTGTTTGCAGCTATTACTGCCACTTCCGTGTTAGTTGTAGCAGAATCATTCCAGTGCATTCCCATATTTCGCATTAAGCTTTTTGCCGAGCTATTAACCGTGGTGAACTGGTACAAACTGCTATCAGTTTTGATAGAAGGTGAAGACTGTTGCACTTTCATTCCAAACAGTCTATCGGCAACTTCCCGAAACACCGGACCCGCTACTGCACCGCCATAAAAAATGGGTGCATGTGCCTTATTACGAATTACTACAATGCAGCTATACTGCGGATCTTCTAATGGGAAAAAACCTGCGAAAGATGATTGGTAAACTTTATCAGCATATCGCACTTTACCATCAGAGATTAATGAAGTACCAGTTTTACCAGCAAAGCGATAGGCTGGTGTTCTTAATGCCACGCCTGTTCCCTTCAGCATTACACCTTCGAGGCAAGTATCTAATTGTTGTAAAGTAGCATCGCTACAAATTTTTTCTACCAATACATGTGGGTCATGCTGTTCTACAACCTGGCCATCTTTCATTATTGCATTTACCAGATAAGGCCGCATCATTTTACCTCTGTTGGCTACGGCATTATACAGCATCAATGTTTGCAAAGGGCTTACCTGTAAAGAATAGCCAAACCCCATCCACGGCAAAGTCACATTACTCCACAACCTATCCTTAGGTTTATGAATAGTGGGCCTTTCTTCAAATGGTAAATCAATTCCAGTAAGCGTATCGTACCGAAGTGAGTGCAGATGCTGAATGAACTTGGAAGGATTACTGCTGTAGTTCATATAAGCCAGCTTTGCCATACCTACATTACTACTATGTTCGAATGCATGCTGCACAGTTGTTTCGTGCAAGCCATGTATTTCAGAATCAAATACAGTTGAATTACCGATTTTCCAAACGCCTCCTTCTAAGTTTACTGGTGTATTGATGTTTGCATAACCATCTTCCAATACACTTATCATAGTAGCCAGTTTAAAAGTGCTGCCTGGCTCGGTTGGCTTCAATGCGTAGTTTTCATTCTCGTAGTAAGTACCATCTTCCATGCGACCCAGATTGGCCATTGCTTTTATCTTACCCGTTTTTACTTCCATCACAATGCAGGTACCATGATCGCATTCATTCTGGATCATCATTTTTTGCAATGCCTGCTCCGCAATGTCTTGTATGGCAACATCGAGTGTGGTAATGACATCCATTCCATCTTTAGGCTCAACATCGCTGCCATCAATGGGAATAGCAGCACCACCGGCTATGTAACGCACTACCCTTTCGCCACTTTCACCTTTCAAGGCATAGTCGTATTGTCTTTCCAATCCCATGTTGTTTTTATCACGGGCAATACCGAGTGTACGATTGGCGAATAGCTTAAATGGATAGAGCCGCTTCATACGTACATCTGCCATGAAGCCGCTTTTATTTCTTCCCAAGCGAATGAGTGGAAAATGCTTCATCTCTTCCCATTGCTGGAAACTAATTTTGCGCTTTAACAGGTAGTAGCGATTCTCTTTTTTGAATTCCTGTTGTAATTGTCTTTTATAAGTACTGGCAGATTCATCCTGGAATAAATTAGCTAAACAAATGCTCAACGAATCAATATTTTCTCTAAAGTTTTTGCCGTTCTTATCTACTAGTCCATCTGCAGCAAAATCTACATAAATGTCAAACTCAGGAACGGAAGTGCTGAGTACACTACCATCCTCTGCATAAATGCTACCCCGTTCTGCATCCAATTGCTCCATACGGGTGTGAGTGCTATCTGCCATGGAGCACCAATAATCACCCTGCACCTGCTGTATGTAGATGGCTTTACCAGCAATGGCAATACCCAGCCCGATAATAATCAGGTAAACCAAATAGGTACGGGTTAATATGTCTTTTTTAATGTCCAAGTTTAATTATCAATTATCTATAATTACTGAATCTGTCTTCAAAACCACAGGTGGTGTCACCAATCTTTTCAATCCTAAAGGCTCTACCGTTTTTACAATCTCACTTTCCTTGCCTTTGAACATTACTTCCGCTTTTAAATCCTTGTACTCATATTGCAATTGCTTCAATTCGGCTTTGGCTTTATTGATGTTGCGAATGGTTTTATCGGAGTAATGACCATTGGCGATATACACCACCGCCAGCAGCGCCACAAACAGAAAGAAAGGCAAATGATTGACGATCCACTGATATTGCAGTAGACGCTTCCACCGTTTCTTTTTTAGTTTGTTTTCTTTCATCTTTTTGAGAACCAGTTTAAAGTTTAAGGTCTAAGGTTTAAAGTTCTTCAGATTGATTTGTGTATGTATTTATCTATTATTCACTGTTCATTATTCATCATTCATTACCAATTCCGCTATTCTCAATCTTGCACTTCCCGCCCTAGGGTTTTCCTTTATTTCTTTCGCCGATGGTTCAATCGGCTTCTTCGTTATTACTTCAAAAATCTTTTTCGCCTTACTGCCGTATAC
>CAXTDG010000188.1:0-8265 GCA_964242675.1 uncultured Chitinophagaceae bacterium | reverse complement strand
TATTATCGTCCTTCAATTCATAAGCAACTCACACTCCCCCAGCCTGCTTTACCGCACTGCTCTATCTTGGGTCACCCGGATTTGGAATTAATGCTTTATCACCTTTATTCAGGTAGGTCATGCAGATGTGCATGATGCCTTCTTTGGAACCAATCAGCGGCAAAATTTCTGTAGCCGCATCCAACGAAACGCCATAATGCGTTTGGTACCAGCCAGCAACTGCTTCCCGAAAAATGGGACTGCCTTTGTAGCTCTGATAAGCATGATTACCCGGCTGTGCAGCTGCTTCTGTCAGCTTTGCAATCACATCCGGGTGCGGTGGCTGGTCGGGGCTACCAATTCCAAGATTGATTACTTTTTTCCCTTCCTTATTCAGCCCTTCTATTTCCCGCAGTTTCTGTGAGAAATAGTATTCGCCAATGCCATCTAATCGTTCTGCTGTTATCATATTATACTTTTTGTTTACCACTAAGACACTAAGGAACAAAGGATAAATAAACTTATATTGACTTAGTGTCTTTGTGCTTTTGTGGTAAATTCAATTCTTACTTATTGCCGTTTTTATATACTCCTAATACTTTCAACGATTGTGTTCTGCTTTTCATTCCTTCTACTGTTTTTTCAAACTGTTGTAGTGAATCAAACTCCATATCGGCATGAAACATATACTGCCAGTTGCTACCCGGTATGGGCATGCTTTGCAACTTGCTTAGGTTTATGCCTGCATCTGCAATTACGTTCAATACTTTGCTCAGGCTGCCTTTCGCATGGTCGGTACGAAAAGTGACAGAAGCTTTATCTGCGTTCTCTTGAGGATTTGTATTTCCGGTACGCTGGAGTATTAAAAATCGAGTGTAATTATTTTTTTGTGTCTGAATATTTGGAGTCAGTACCTCTAACTGGTAAAGTTCAGCAGCTAGTTTTCCTGCAATTGCAGCAATGTGTTTGCTTTTATGTTGATGCACATGCTTGGCACTTAATGCTGTGTCTTCCGTTTCAATTAGTTTCCAGTTGTGCTTTTCTAAAAAATCAATGCATTGCAAAATGGCCATTGGGTGGCTATGCACTTCTTTAATGTCGGCTAGTTTTACTCCGGGATTTACCAGAAGATTCTGTCCTATCTGCAAGTAGACCTCCCCCACTACCTGCAGATGCGATTGTTCTAGCAAATTATAATTAGGTAAAATGCTCCCTGCAATAGAGTTTTCAATCGCCATCACACCGCCGTCCGATTGCTTTTCATCGGTAGCAATTTTCACCACCTCTCTGAAATTAGCACAGGGCAAAATAGCTACGTCATTACCAAAGTATTGCCGTGCCGCCATCTGATGGAAACTGCCTTCGTAGCCTTGTATCGAAACTTTAATCTCACCCATATCAAACCCAATTAATTTATGCTGAAAGCATCTGGCTCAAACCTGAATTGCTTTCGTTCGAAAATGGTGTGGGTCAGATCCTTTCAGGATGAAATACATTGGGTGTGGAGTAAAAACAAAAATCCCGGCCTTGTGGGCCGGGATTGTATTTTGATAAAATTCTAAGCTGAGTTTTAGCAAAAGCAAGCCGACCCTTTACCGGGATAGTAAAAGAAGAAATAGTAAAATCGGTTGTTTGCTGTTGTTGTCATTCGTTGCCGAAAGTATGCGTTTTGAATTATCAGCCAAAAATAATTTCCTGCACACCCACAAATAAAATGCTGAAAGCATCTGACTCAAACTCTCTAACATTATATCAGAGGTGTAAGTCAGATGCTTTCAGCATAAATTTTAGAGTGTGATTACTCTGCGTATGATTTCTTGCGGTCGCCCGTTTGTGCATCATTCATGCGGATACGGCGGCCTTTATACATTTTGCCATCCAGCGCCTTTACCATTTGCTGGCTAACACTTTTTTCAACTTCTACCCAGCTGTTCATGTCCTTCATATCGATACGGCCAAGCACATCTTTGCTCAGGTCGCTCATATCAAGGATGTATTGTAAAAAGCTGGCTTTGTAAAAACCATCTTTAGTACCCAGGTTTACAAATAACCGGTCGAAATTACCACTTCCACCACCGTTGCTGCTTCCGCCTTGGCGGGCAAAGCTACGGCCTTGTGTATCGGTAAAACGCTCACGTCCGCTGGAAGAAGCCGGAAGACTTCTCCGATCAGCACCACGTTCACTCATCCGTACATTTAAGTCAGCAGCGTTTTCGTAATACTTCAGGAAACGGTCAAATTCCATTGCAGCTACACGTTGCAAAATTTCTTCTTTACTTACTTCGGCAAATTGTTCGGTAAGGATAGAAAGATAAGTTTCGTATTCACCGTGGCTAATGTCTGTCTGCATCAGTTTTTCCATAAAATGGAAGAACTGCTTGCGGCAAACATCTGTACCACTTGGAATGTCGAGCTTGTGGAACTTGGCATTCACCAAGCGTTCAATCTGGCGGATTTTACCTACTTCTTTCTGAGAAACGATAGACAAACAAATACCCTGGTGACCAGCACGGCCGGTACGACCACTACGGTGGGTATATACTTCCGGATCGTCAGGCAGTTCGTAGTTAATAACGTGAGTGATTTCCTTCACGTCAATACCACGAGCAGCTACGTCGGTAGCTATTAATAATTGAATACTCTTTTCACGGAAACGTGCCATTACTTTGTCACGTTGCTGTTGGGTAAGGTCACCATGCAGTGCTTCAATATCATATCCTTCACGGATCAATGTTTCAGTAATGCCTTGTGCATCCGCCTTGGTACGGGTAAATACAATACCATACATACCAGGGTTAAAGTCTACAATACGCTTTAGTGTTTCGTAGCGGTGCATACTGGAAGAAATGTAGTACTGGTGGTCAATGTTTACGTTCGTAGCATTGATTCTGCCAATAGTAATTTCAGCAGGCGTTTTCATAAACCGCTTGCTAATTTGTTTTACTTCCGGCGGCATAGTAGCACTAAACAACCAGGTAGCATCACGTTCAGGAGTAAACTGTAGTACATGCTCAATATCATCACGGAAGCCCATGTTCAACATTTCATCGGCTTCATCTAATACTACATATTTAATTTTGGTAAGGTCAATTGCCTTTCTTTCGATCAGGTCAATTAAACGACCAGGTGTAGCCACTACAATATGGCTTCCTTTTTTCAGGTCCCGAATCTGCATGCTGATAGATGTACCACCATAAACAGGGGTTACAAAAACACCAGCTGTGTTTTTCTTGAACTTTTTAATGTCTTCAGAAATCTGAATACACAGTTCACGGGTAGGGCAAATAATTAATGCCTGCGGATGCTTATCGGCATTATCAATTAACTGTAGCAGTGGCAAGCCAAAAGCGGCTGTTTTGCCGGTGCCTGTAGAAGCTAAACCAATAAAATCTTTTGTGCCCGACAATAAGATTGGAATAGCCTGTTCCTGGATTGGCGTAGGTTCTGTAAAACCTAAAGCCTCGATGGACTGAAGCAAGCCCGCTTCAAGTCCTAATGATTCAAATGTGTTCACGAAAAATGGTAGCCCGCTTGTATGGGATAATCCTGCGGGCAGGATTTGTATATAAATAAAAATGAGCAGGAATTGCTCTGAGGTGCAAAGGTGCGATAAAAAAGCGTGAAAGCCAGCCTAAAATGGGCTGGCTTTCCAAGTATGTATGTCCAGTTCAACCTTTATCTGTCCAACTGCAGTGCAGGTTGTAACATTTCTACCGCTGATAATAATCTGAAGATGTTTTACCAAATGGTAATTAAAAAAGAAGCCCTCCCTAAGAATAGGGACGGCTTAACGATTGCTTGCCATATGAAAAATCGTTCAATTATTTCATCTTGGAAGTGTCACCAGACATCATTGAAGATGTATCTGATTTCATCATTCCAGTATCAGGAGTTGTCGTCATGCTAGTATCCGGTGTAGACATCATGCTACCACCACTTGCAGCAGCTACAGAATCTTTGTAAGCCTGAGAAGAGGTATCAACACCGTTAACTGTGTTAGAAGTATCGTTACAAGCTACCAGGGCACCGCCGATCAGGGCTACGAAAAGAAACTTTTTCATTTTAAAATCTTTAGTTTTTGTGATGAATTTGATATTTATACCGGAAGGACAAGTTAGGTAACCCCGGCTTTTGAATATTTTTTCTAAAATTTCTTTTGAAATAACCCAAACGCAATATGGGCTTGTGTTCTATAGAAAAATATTCTTTTTTAAAAGAATGGTTACCAAGTTATTTAAGGCATATACTTTTAAAGAAAGTGATTCTATAACCTGATTTAGGTTGTCGTAGTCAGGAGCATAAGTATATATAGGTAGCACTCTCACAGGGATATACTTATACATACTTATACATGATAGACCAGAATGATAAAAACTAGTCAAAAAAGCAGCACTTATATAGCAACACCATAGTTGAAAGATACTTCCTACCCTTTATTACCTCTCCTAGGATTCGGAATAAGTTGTGCTTTTCCGCTCTTGCAATATCTTTTTCTACTTAGTAAAGACAGATTCAGGAATGCGATGGCTCAAAAGAAAATAATAAAAGAACGCTACCAGTAAGCAGAACTAACCACGTCGCAAAAGTTATATTTTAAAGTTTCAACGGCTATTTTGCTACCTATTGCCTTACGAATGCTTGTTAGCATCCTAACAAAATTTTTTATTCTCGTTGCTGTTTGGCGGGGGTTACTATTTTTAGCTTACGGAATTAAACCCGTACCCCGAATGGCGAAAGCTGAAAGCTATACTCCAAAGGAACTTCTTGAGGGCCTTGCAACGAACGATGCGAAAGTAATTTCGCAGTTATATAAGGACAATTTTGGGATGATTCAGTCCTTCATCATTCAGAACAATGGCACGTATGATGATGCCCGTGATGTGTTTCAGGATGCTATGATAGTGCTGTACGACAAATCAAAAGATCCCAATTTTGAACTAACGGTTCAACTTAAAACCTTCCTTTATTCTATCTGCCGGCGGCTATGGTTGAAAAAGCTGCAATACCAACAGAAATACGTTGCCCCTGTAGAAAGTCTGCAGGAAACAGTACCTGTGGAGGAGGAAATAGAGCAAAAGGAAAAGCTGGATATGGATTTTGAGCTGATGGATGTAGCCATGAAAAGCTTAGGCGAACCTTGTAAAAGTTTGCTGGAAGCATACTACATTCAAAAAAAGCACATGACGGAGATTGCAGACGAGTTTGGCTATACCAACGCCGATAACGCTAAAAATCAGAAGTATAAGTGCCTGATGAGATTGAAGAAATTATTCTTTGCCCAATATAATCACTCGTAATGGAAGAAATTGTTTTATTAGATGCTGCTGAACGCTACCTGAATGGTGAAATGACCGCTCAGGAAAAAAGCTATTTTGAAGATCTGCGCCGCAATAGTGCGGAGGTAGACCAAATGGTAGTGGAGCACCAGCTTTTTTTGAATCAATTTGAGAACTACGGTTCACAGAAGAAGTTCAAGGCGCTGCTGAACGAAACGCACAACCAGTTGATAGAAGAGGGTAGTATCAACGAGACACCGGTAGTAAAAGGTGGTCGGGTTATCCGCTTGTGGAATAAAAACAAACGCACCATTGCAGTGGCAGCTTCTATTGCCTGCGTAACGGCGCTTACCATTAGTGGTATGTTGAGTTATATCTCGCCTAAAGCTGAATCGAACAACCAGAAGATAGAAGTACTAAGTCGGGAACTAAATCGCATTAAAGCAACTCAAAAAGAGCAATCTATTAGAATTCAGGAGATTGACGGTAAAACCGTTAAAACTCCTGCTGATGAAACGTTGGTTCAGAAAAGTGCTGGTAGCAGTTTCCTAATTGATACGAAAGGTTACTTAATTACCAACAGTCATGTAATTGCTAATGCAAAAGCCATTTTTGTAAATAATAATGGTAAGGATTATCAAGCGTTTATTGTGTATGATAATCCTGAAACGGATCTGGCTATTTTAAAAATCAAGGATCCTGATTTTATAGCACCTGCTAGCTTACCATATAGTATTCGGAAATCCGGAACTGAATTGGGTGAAACAATTTTTACTCTAGGTTATCCTCGTAATCTAATTACTTACGGACAAGGTTATTTGAGTGCTCAAAGCGGTTATGATGATGATTCTTTAAGCGTTCAGATTTCTATTGCAGCTAATCCGGGTAACAGCGGCGGACCTATTTTCGACAAAAATGGTGATGTGATTGGTGTACTGACCAGCCGTGAGAAAAATGCTGATGGCGTTGTATTTGCCAATAAAGCATCAAACATTGCCAAGCTGCTGGATAAAATGCGTTCGGAAGATACCTCTTACAACAGCATTAAGTTGCCTGCTAAGAATTCACTGAAGGGAAAAGAAACCACACAAAAAGTAGAGCAGTTGAAAAACTGTGTGTTCATGGTAAAGGTGTACACCAAATAAGTGTTGTTGATTTTTAGTTTAATATTGAACAAAGCGTTCGCCTCGGCGAACGCTTTTGTTTTTCTATTTATTGGTGATCTCCATGTCTTCCAGATCGTAATTGCCCGATGAAATGGTAAAGTTGAAATCTTCGAAAAAATCGAACACCTCTTTTACAGAAACAAACTCAATTTTAAACTTTTTTACCGGCAGCTTACCACTTGTGTCGGAACTGTTTTCCTGGCGGGTTTTATCCAGCGCAAAAACGGTTACGATGGTTTCCCGGCCAGCAAACAGACGGAGGGCCACTGCTTCAAAACGGTCGGGGTTGTAGTCGTCGAGGTATTGCATGCAAAAGTCATCCAGCGTTTGGCCTTCCTGCATATTTACATGTATGCCGCCAGATATGCCGTGGTGGTCAAAAGGAACTTCTTGATTCATAGGTTGTTTTTTTCTATAAACCTGCCTCAAAAAATCCTGCCAAAGGATAGAACTGCAGATCAAAACAGGCAATGGGCAACAGGCAATAAGCAAATCAGGTTTCAACAAAAATAATTTGGCAGCAGCAGTTCTTTTAGCTGCCTGGCTATTTATTGATAAACCCTTTATAGCAATTTTGTGTTAGGCTATTTTCTAAATGGTGCAACCCTGCGCCCTTCATCAACCTAAAATTATTTACATGAGTAAAGTATGGTTCATTACAGGCTGCTCTACCGGTTTTGGCCGGGAGCTGGCCAAATACGCACTAGAACAAGGTAACCAGGTAGTAGTTACCAGCCGCAAAACCAGCGATGTAGAAGATATTGTTTCTGGTAAGGAAGATAAAGCGATAGCCGTACAGTTAGACGTAACCAAGCCCGAGGAAATAAATACCGCTGTACAACAGGCTATAGAAAAGTTTGGCCGCATAGATGTGCTGGTAAACAATGCTGGTATTGGCTACTTTGGTGCTATTGAAGAAAGTGAGGAAGATGAGGTACGCCGCATGTTCGAGATTAATTTTTGGGGACTGGCCCATACAACGCAGGAAGTACTACCCACTATGCGGAAACAGCGCAGCGGCCATATTGTAAACATTGCTTCCATTGGCGGGCTGGTAGGCTTTCCGGCAGTTGGTTTTTATAATGCTACCAAGTTTGCGGTAGATGGATTGAGCGAATCGCTGAGCAAGGAAGTGGCACACTTAGGTATAAAAGTAACGGTGGTTGCGCCAAGTGGTTTCCGTACTGATTGGGCAGGCCGCAGCGCTAATGACAGCAAAACTAAGATTGAAGATTACGATGCTTCTGCCCGTAAAAATCAGGACACTATTCGTGGCTATAGTGGCAACCAACCAGGCGACCCCACCAAAGCAGCGGAGGCTATTGTAAAAATGGTGGACTCAGATAATCCGCCTTTGCTATTGCTATTGGGTGAAGGCGCTTTAAAAGGTGCTTACAATAAACTGGATGTATTGAAGAAAGACTTCGATACCTGGGCAGAAATCACCAAAGGTGCTGATGCACCGAAACAGTAATAGCCTTTTTAAATAAGCAATGGGCAACAAGCAGTTAGCAAAGACTATTTAAAGAGCCAAAACAGCTATCATTACCTGATTCAAATGGCATAAAACAAAAAGCCCATGCACTATTGCATGGGCTTTTTGATGCGTACGTTATGAATGTTACTCCACTATTATTTTACTAGTTGTTCTATCGGTACCAGAAACTACTTGTACTGAATAAACGCCAGCAGGTAAGTGGTTGATTGAAAGTGCTTTTGTTTCTCCGGCAGTTACTTCTACCGTATTAAACTGCTTCACTTTTCTACCTGTTGCATCGTATAGGCTGATGGTTAATTTGCCAGCCTGCGTACTTTGTACATACATGGTTTCTTTCACCGGGTTG
>CAXTDG010000187.1:0-8299 GCA_964242675.1 uncultured Chitinophagaceae bacterium | reverse complement strand
GAAAGCATCCTGCACTTCAGGGTGATTGTTTATAGCATCAAACATACTGTTCGGCACGTTGCTCTCATGGCCTTCCAGCCGCCTGCGTATCATATCGTCAAAGCGTTCGTTCATGCTTTCAGGCGGCAAGGGTTTTATGTTGATTAATGATTTGTTGTTGCAGCATTTTGCGGGCTTTTACCAATTGGCTGCGGCTGGTACCGGGCTGTATTTGCAGTATTTCCGCTATTTCTTCATGGCTGTAGCCTTCTATTACAAACAGGTTGAAAACAATACGGTAGCCATCCGGTAGTTCCCGTATCAGGTTCAGTATTTCTTTTTCCTCCAGGTGAATGTAGCTACCAGGGTCCATTGCCTCCGTTACTTTCTCCGGCTTTATTTCTTCAAATACCAGCCTGCGTTTTTTCAGTCGTTTTAGCGCTGTATTTACCACTATTCGCCGCATCCAGCCTTCGAAACTACCTTCAAATTTATATTGGTACAGAAAGCGGTAAATTTTTACAAACGACTCCATCAGCAGGTCTTCCGCTTCCATTTGGTCGGTGGCATAGCGCAGGCAAATGGTCATCAGCCTACCGGAATGCTGGTCAAAAAGCTGCCGCTGGCACAGGGCATCCCCGGCCAGGCATCCGCTTATCAGTTGCTGTTCGTCTGTAGTCAAATTAGGAGTTAGCGCTATTATTTACAAAGAGACAAGTTTATCGGTTTTCGTTGCCTTTGGCTAAAAATCTTTCAACTAAGGCTAGCTAGCATTCATCCAGGTAATATTTACTGCAGTTTACCGCAGCAGCATCACCGATCCGGTATAGCTTTTATTACCAACCGTAATTACATAGTAATACGTATCCACTGGTAGTGGCTTGCTGTTGTAAGTGCCATCCCAGGGTTTGCCATAGTCAGTGCTGGTGAAAATGGTTTGGCCCCAGCGGTTGTAGATGTTCACTTTGCAAGCCACATTTCCCTGCAAACCTTGTATCATCCAGATATCATTAATGCCATCCTTATTAGGACTAAAGGCATTTGGGATACTGAAAGCAGGAGCGGTATCCGCTATAACAATGAAAGGTTTTAATTCAAAAGAATCAATACAGTTAGCAGGGTTGTATGCGTATAATTTTACAGCGTATATGCCAGCAGCGTTGTAGCGGTGAGATGGAGTAGCAAGGTTTGAAGTATTGACATCACCAAATTGCCACAAGTAGCGGCTTGCATCTTGAGAAATGTTTATAAAATTAAAACTGGCCCCACTTATTACAACAGGAGTATTAATACCCGGCAGCGCAGAAAAAGCAGCAGTTGGTTTTCTGTAAACCTTAATTGTTTTCATTGCTGTAGTTGCACAATTTCCCCGACGTACAGTTAATGAAGCAGTGTAATTGCCGGTAGCATACGTATGTTGAACCGGGGTGTTCACATTGTTCAAGGTAACTCCATCTCCAAAATCCCAGGTCCAGCTGGTAACATTTAGCGAATAAGCCGTAAGTGTAACCGCCAGTGGCTCGCAACCAATTGTATCGCTTACATTAAAAGTGAGTTCAGGTGCAGGCATGGGGTTGATCGTTTGTGTTGTAGCGGCCACGCTGCATGTGCCATTATTTACCGTAAGTCCAATACTACTGGCAGTATTATACACAACCTTATATGGCCCTGCTCCGCTACCGCTGATTACATTGCCATTGCCCCAGTTCCAGGTATAAGCAGCATTGGCTGGTGCCGTACCCGTAAAAGAAACGGTTGATGTATCGCCAGCACAAATGGTTGCTGGCAAAGCAATAAAAGTGACTATCGGTTTTGTTTTTACATAAATCGTTTTGCTGGCACAATTGCCTGGCGTTACACAGCCGCCTTCGCCCCGTACGTAGTAAGTAGTGGTAACAGCAGGCGTAAATGTGATACTGCTGGTATTGCCCACCGGCGTGCCACCGCAGCTATTGGTGTACCATTGCCAATGCGTAGCGCTATTAAGGTTGCCGGTAGCAATAGTAAGCGTTGGCGTAGCCCCGGTGCAAACGGTATCGTAGTTGGTGGAGATGGTGGGAGTGGTAGGCAGGATGCAAGGTGTAGCTACAATTATGGTAATAGGTGGGCTATCAATTACAGGATTAGTAACGCAAGGCATATTGCTACGCATTATAACCATGACACTATCTCCATTTGCCAGCGTGTTAGTGGTATAAGTATTACTAGTGCCGCTTTGTACTGGTGTGTTATTCACCCTAAAAGTATATAAGGGCGCCGTGCCACCATTAGTAGCAATAGCAGTAAAAGTAACGGATGTTCCAGCCGGTATAGGCCCGGCGGGATTTGCTGTAAGTGTAACAGATGCGGTAACTACCGGATTGACCACTATTGTTTTGCTGGTGCAATTGCCGAGTGCAGCACAACCACCTTCCCCTCGTACAAAGTAAGTAGTGGTAGCGATGGGAGAAACGGTGATATTGGTGCCGGTTCCAACCATGGCACCATTGCAACTGTCTTTTCGCCATTGCCATGTGGTAGCACTGTTAAGGCTGCCGGAGGCAATGCTGAGAGTTGTGCTATTGCCGGTACAGATAGTGTCGGCAGTAGGAGAGATGATGGGCTGAGTGGCAACAATACATAACGGTTCATCTCCAATTTTTACAAAAAATGCATCGGAACCTCCAGCATACGTATTCTGATAGCCGTTCATACCTAATCCGGCTGACCAAGAGCCACCGGATACATAAACATTACCAATATTATCTGGCATACACGACTTCATAAAATCATCACCCGATCCACCAAAATAAGATCCCCAGATGCGATTTCCATTACTATTGAACTTTGCTATAAATCCATCAGACGCTGTTATATAAGTACTTTGAAAGCCATTAAAAGCTATTCCATTTGAAGATCGGGTTGATCCACAAATATATACACTACCTGTAGCATCAACTTTACAGTCGCCTACTCCTTCACTATCATTTCCACCATAGTATGTTGCCCATATTCTATTGCCCGCACTATTCAATTTTACCAGAAAAGCATCGCTTTGCCCTCCATTTGTGTTTTGATAACCACCTGATGCAACATTAGTAAGGGAGAAAGTATTACCAGATAAGTAAACATTATCTGCATAATCTACTGTACATGCATTACCTGATTCCTGGCTGCTACCCCCATAATAAGTACACCATAAACGAGTACCCGTTGTAGTAAATTTTATTAAAAAAGCATCGCCCTGCCCTCCATATGTATTCTGAAAACCACCTGAACTGAGATTATTTGAAGTGGATTGACCTGTCAGGTAAATGGCTCCGGTGTTATCTGCACAGCAGGCAAGGCCGTAATCTATTTCTGTTCCTCCAAAATAAGTTCCCCAAAGGCGACTGCCAAAACTATTAAATTTTACTAGATAAGCATCTGAGTAGCCCCCGCCAAATACACTTTGTAGTCCATTTGAGGCTATTGCATTAGGAGAGGTTGTATTTCCGGAAAGGTACACATTCCCATTTATGTCTACAGTACAGCTGTAAGCCTCATCACGGCCACTTCCACCATAGTAAGTACTCCAAACCCGGTTACCGGCAGTAGTGAATTTTACCAAGAAAGCGTCATAACTGCCACCGCCATAACTATTCTGAAAACCATTAGATGCGATGCTAGATGTTGACAAAGTATTGCCTCCCAGATAAATATTATTATTGTTATCTGTAGATAAAGCACCCGGCGTATCGTCATTGTTGCCACCGTAATAGGTTGCCCATATTCTACTACCTAAACTGTTGAATTTTACCAAAAAAGCATCACTACCTCCACCTCCATATACATTCTGAAATCCTCCTGAAGTAATTCCTGTATTTGACCAAGTGAGCCCACTTATATAAACATCACTATTACCGTCTCTAGTCCCATTCGACGGCCTTTCGTAACCGGTTGCTCCATAATACGTACTCCAAACAATACTTGGATCAATCCGTAGTTCCTTCCCCGGCTGTACCTGCACAGCAAAGCCAATTGTACCATCACTATTCTGTTTAAAACGTGAAGCAGTAAGTTGACCATTTGCATAGCTCACCGGAGCTTTTTCCCTTACCTCTCCTAAGCTCGTTTTCATCAGCAATTCACCTTGTGGGGTGATACTTACCTTATCCGCATCTTTTATTTTTAGTTTAATACTAGCCGGGTTGCCACCGGGATGCACCAGGAAATCATACTCCATAAAGCCACCCTTACTGTACACCACCCAATCAATGTTCGGGTATACATTTTTGTAAATGATCTTTTCATAACCATGTACACCGGTAATACCATCCGGGCATTGGGCTAAATAATAATTTTCGTAGTAGCTGCTTTTCCCTTGTTTGCTTACCGTTGGGTGCTGGTTGGCACCTTGCAGTTCCACTGTAAAGCGGTGGGTACTGGTTTTTATCTGTTTGCGTAGGGCATCTTCCTGCTGCGGGTCTTTGGCCGGTTCTTTTGAAAACGGGTCATAGCCTTTAGGATATTCCGTTCTGCTGAACTGATAGTGAATGCCGTTGGCCGTCAAGTAAATTTTCGCCCCGCCGCTATTTGCTGTAAAAAGAATATCTGGCTGTGGCTTTCCCTTATTATTTGCTATTTGCCCTTTGTTTTCCATGAATAGCAATGCGGAGGATTGCATCTTTTGCTGGTAAATGGCTGGCTGTGGTGGTTTGCTGTTTTGTTGGCTCGTTACATGCAGGGATAGAAAGAGTAAGCAAGGAATAACAATCGTTTGCGGGCTGTAATGAAGTTTCATGTAAAAAGCAGGCGTTAGCGGTTGGGCAAACCAAATGTATAACGATTCAGTTGAATAAATCTTGCCCGACCTTCTTGAAAATGCAGGATGAATTCTCTGCCGTGATACCGCAACTTTGTGCCATGCTACTGACAAAAATATTTACTACTACTACAATACTCTTTACGGGCCTGATTGCTGCTGCCCAATCTAAACCTAACATTATTTTCATCTTAGCCGACGACCTCGGCTATGGTGATATCGGTTGCTACGGACAGCAAAAAATTAAGACACCCAATATTGATCGGCTGGCAAAGCAAGGGATTCAGTTTACGCAGTTTTATTCCGGTTCTACCGTTTGTGCCCCGGCCCGTAGCACATTCATGACTGGTCAGCACCTGGGCCATACACCTATTCGTGGCAACAGAACCTTGAAACCCGAAGGGCAGGTGCCCATGCCTGACACGGCCATTACCATTGCTATGCAGTTGCAAAAAGCAGGGTACAATACGGCCGCCTTCGGCAAATGGTCAATGGGATTTATCACCTCCTCCGGCGATCCGCAGAAAATAGGTTTCGATCATTTTTTTGGCTATAATTGCCAAACGCTGGCCCACGATTACTATCCTGATCACCTGTGGGAAGATCACCAGCGAATAGATTTGGCGGCCAACCCAACGGAACGCACCGTGTACTCGGCCGATCTCATTCATCAAAAAGCAATGGCTTACCTGGCACAGCAAAAGAGCAGCAAACCTTTCTTCCTTTACCTGCCTTATACACTGCCTCATGCCGATCTGGATGTACCGCATGATAGCATTTACCAATCGTATGTAAAGGCGTTCGGCGAGCAGCCAGATGCACCGCCAAAATCCTCAACTCCCAACACTTTTTACGAACCTTACCGCCATGCGGCCCTAGCAGCTATGGTAAGTCGGCTGGATAAATACGTAGGAGAAATCACCGCCTTCATCGACAAAAAGGGTTGGGGCAAAAACACCCTCATCATCTTTACCAGCGACAACGGCCCCCACAAAGAAGATGGTAATGACCCGGCATTTTTCAACAGCAATGGTGGCTTTAAGGGCATCAAAAGAGACCTGTACGAAGGTGGCATTCGGGAACCTTTCATAGCCCGCTGGCCCGGCACCATTGCAGCTGGTTCAAAAAATATGCAGCCTGCTATTCTGTACGATTTGTGTCCCACTTTTTTAGGCCTGGCCAAAGCGAAAACGCCAGCATTTATTGATGGCATTTCCATAGCCAATGCATTGCAAGGCAAGCCGCAAAAAGGCCATGAGTATTTGTATTGGGAACTACACGAAAGCGGTGGCAAGCAAGCCATTCGTATGGGGAACTGGAAAGGCATACGGCTCGACGTTTCATTGAAAGAAAATTCGCCGCTGGAACTGTACGACATAGCAACCGACCCCACCGAAAAGAACAACGTTGCTGCTCAGCATCCTGACATTGTGAAGCAACTGGAGCAAAAGCTACAGGAAGCATATATTCCTAATAAAGACTGGCCGCTTTTCCCGAAAGAAGTCGCCGCACAAGGGGCCGTCAAGTAAACAGCCAGCCTTTCGCTGCTATCTCATCTTTGCCGGTTTTCACATCACGGCTAGCATTCTTTTTACCTGTTTCTTTTTGAGCCAAGCAATTGAATACGCATTGAACTTCTGCGGCGATGGCACCGTTCAACAGTTATCTATCTATTGAGCTTTTACTGAAGTGAAGAAGCCAACGAATCTGTAGGATTAGAAAACCGGAAACCTTACGATGAAAAGAATTGCCACGCCTTTTAAAGCGTGGCAATTGACTATTCCACTTAACTTAATAATAATTGCCCTCTGGTGATTTAGGGAGCTTCTCCCCACATTTCCAGAACTTGCGCCCATGGACGAAACCGCACCACAGCTTCGCACCGTCAATATTACCCGCTACGTTACGCCGTTGCGGGAAGGTGGCTCGTTGCCAGCCATTGTAGAAGCCGATGATGAATTTTTGTATGCCCTCAAATTTAGGGGGGCAGGCCAAGGCGTAAAAGCCCTGATTGCTGAATTAATAGGAGGCGAAATTGCTCATGCCCTGGGCCTCAAAGTTCCCGAACTAGTATTTGCTCAGGTAGATCCAGCTTTTGGCCGTACCGAACCCGATGAAGAAATTCAGGATTTACTAAAAAGAAGCGCCGGGCTAAACCTGGCCCTGCATTATCTCAGCGGAGCTATTACTTTCGATCCCACCGTTACCACTATTGATCCCCTGCTGGCTTCTCAAATCGTGTGGCTCGATTGCCTCATTACCAATGTAGATCGTACGGTTCGCAATACCAACATGCTTATGTGGCACCGGGAGTTATGGCTCATTGACCACGGCGCTGCCCTGTATTTTCATCACAGTTGGGATAACTGGCAGGAGCAAAGTCTGCGACCTTTCGTGCAGGTAAAAGATCATGTACTGCTACCCCAGGCATCCGAAATAGAAAAAGTAGATGCGGTATTCAAAGCCATCCTTACGCCACAGCGTATTGAAGCCATTGTATCCATAGTGCCCGACGATTTTTTAAACGGCGACCCAGCCGACAAATCCCCCGAAAACAAGCGGCAGGTGTATAGCCAGTTTTTGAATAACCGTATTGCTAACGCCAACATTTTTGTAAACGAAGCCCTACATGCAAGAAAAGCAATCCTTTGAATATGCCGTCCTCCGCATAGTGCCACAGGTAGAGCGGGAAGAATTTATGAATGTAGGAGTAGTGCTATATGCCCGGTCTAAAAGATTTTTAGGAGTGCTTCTTCATGCCGATGCACAACGCATCCAGGCCTTTACTCCTAAAATGGACCTGGAAAACGTAATGGATTACCTGCAGGCCTTCGAACGCATTTGCAAGGCAGAAGCAGGCAGTGGCCCCATAGGTCAACTGGACATCGCCTCCCGTTTTCGCTGGCTCACGGCTACCCGTAGTACGGTGGTGCAAACTTCCAAAGTGCATCCCGGCATGTGTGCCGATCCGGCTGCGGCGCTGCAAAAATTGTTTGAGCAACTGGTGCTGTAAAAGTTTTAATTTACGATACAATCTCACGTTATGCAGCTACGCTATTTAGTCATTCCTTTCTTGTTTTTCACTAGCTTGTTGCAGCTTCCGGCTGTTTGCCAAACAACCTCTTCTGTAGAAAATTCTTATCAGAAAAAAGCTGCAGAATGGACAGCATCGTTGAAGCTGAATGACAAGTCAAAAGAGGATCGGGTAACGGATATAATTGCTACACATCTTACTGCGGTGGACGATTGGGTAAAGGTAAATCCGTATACGTCCGTACCAGCAGGCATCAATCCATTAAGTGGCAGGCCACTCAATGAGGTGGACAGGCATGTGATTGCTAATTCAGCCATTCCTTCGTCCGTACATAAAAACTTAATGGATGGCTTGCGAAAAGACCTAAACGAAGCACAGGTAGATTCTGTTTTAGATAAATACACGATTGGGAAAGTAGCCTTTACGATGAGGGCTTACCGGGAAATTGTGCCCGGCATCACCGCTACGGAAGATAGTACCATCCTGGGTTTTATGAAACAAGC
>CAXTDG010000186.1:0-8315 GCA_964242675.1 uncultured Chitinophagaceae bacterium | reverse complement strand
GTATTAGCAGGCAATGTAAAAGCTGTCTGACTCATACCACCAAAATTAAACTGGCGTGGATAAGTAACGCTTACATCCGACAGCATCACATAGGCATAATCATTACTGCTGGAAGAGCTATTGAAATTCAGCGTAACAGCATCGCCTGTAATATTATTTACCGGAAGACCACTGTTACTTAAATCGTAAGTTTCAAATGAGTAGTTGTAAGTACTATCCAGCATAGCACCATTGAGGTAGTAATAAATTTTACGTCCTCCAATGGCAGCTCCGGCACCTCTTACTTTTACACTCATTGCAGGTCCGGCAGTATATACCTTCATGTCAGGGAAAGCAACATTACCATTTATGAAAGCTCCGGACTGAAATCCTTCGCCTCTGTCATACGTAGCAGATCTTACGTATTCACCCTGAATAACAGAAGCATACCCCGCCCAAAGCTGGTCAGTAAAGTTTCTTCTGTTGGTGTACATACAATAAGGCTCAGCAGTACCTGGATTAGCTATGCTGTTTGCAACGTTTTGCAAACGGGCATTGGCCGATTCGCCGTTGATTGTAAGGAAATAAGTACCCTGGTCTTCAAACAAACTTCTGGCAGTACTGGGTTGGTAAGAAGCATCCGGATACACATCTGTATCCGGGGTGCCGTCATTAGTTTGTCCATAAAATTCAAGGTAGCCATCTGATGCCAGCGGTCCAGATGCAGCGGTAGTGAAAAGAGGCACTTCAACACCATTGTGCCACAATTGATAATCTTGTGCCGCAGCATTGCCTAAACCTATTGTTTGTAACTGCGTTTTAGGTATTCGGTAAATACCAGTTGCAGAAACTTTGAACTTGTAATAGGTTTTGGAGTAATCAATCCATTCGTTGCGGTACGCTTGGGAAAACGATACGCCGCACACTACGGTCAATAGTAGGACCGTGATGATTCTTTTCATAATAAACAGTTACGGTTAAACCGGTTGGTTAGGCCGGGAGTTTTGGGAATGGCGAAATTAACTCAAACAAATCTTTTTGTGTATTAATAATACATTTATTTGAGTGAGTAGCGTACTTAATTTTACGATTTTGGCCTAATTAGCATTTCAACACGCCAAATATTTTTGTCTGGCTATTTTTGCGCAAAACCATTTTGATGAATTTGATTGCGGAATTACGGTGGAGAGGCATGCTACAGGATATAATGCCGGGGACAGAGGAACAGCTGAATAAGGAAATGACCACCGGCTACGTAGGATTCGACCCTACCGCTGCAAGCCTGCATATTGGCAGTCTGGTTCCTATTTTACTATTGGTACACTTACAAAAAGCCGGGCATAAACCAATTGCCTTGGTAGGCGGGGCTACCGGCATGGTGGGCGACCCAAGTGGTAAAAGTGATGAGCGTAACCTGCTAGATGAATCAACTTTGGCAAATAATCTTGCAGGTATTAAATCTCAATTAGAAAAATTTTTAGATTTTAATACAGAGAACCCGAATGCCGCCTTACTAGTAAACAACTACGACTGGTTTAAAGACTTTTCTTTTCTGCACTTTATTCGGGATGTGGGTAAGCACATAACGGTAAACTACATGATGAGTAAAGACAGTGTGCGAAAAAGGCTGGATAGTGAAGTAGGAATGAGCTTTACCGAATTTACTTATCAGTTGATACAAGGCTATGATTTTTACTGGTTGTACCAAAACCAAAATGCCAAGCTGCAAATGGGTGGCAGCGACCAGTGGGGCAATATTGTAACCGGCACCGAAATTATCCGCCGCAAAGCTGGTGGTGAAGCATTTGCCTTTACCTGCCCGCTACTTACCAAGGCAGATGGCGGCAAGTTTGGTAAATCGGAAGGTGGCAATGTGTGGCTGGATGCTACTAAAACTACACCTTACCAATTCTACCAGTTTTGGCTAAACGCCAGCGATACCGATGCGGAGAAATGGATCAAAATTTTTACGCTGCTGGACAAAGCAATTATTGAAGTGTTTACTAAAATGCATGTCGAGAATCCTTCAAACAAAGTCTTACAAACATTATTAGCTAAAAAAGTTACAGAACTTGTTCATGTGCATGAACAAGTTAAGAAAGTAAGAGAAACTACTGTAAAACTCTTTCCTAAGAATACTCCAGTTAAATTTTTTAATTTCTGTTCAGAGATCAATAATGCGAAAACAATAAAGTGGCTAAAGGCATTTAAGAAATCAGATAAAGAAACAAGAAAGTTTATAAACCACTTGTTATCCCAAGATGAAAAAAATGTGAATTTAAATTATGAGTTTACAAGGATTGCCACAGTGTTATTATATAGTGAAGATGAATTCTTAACAATGCAACAAAATGCTTATATTGAAATTGATAAGGAGACTTCAGTTGAAGAAATGAGCGAAAGAGATTTGGAATCAATAGAAGGTATACAAAAGTCTATGATGGGTATGGATAAATTCATCAACGGAATAGATGTGATCTCTCTAATTGCTGATAATAAAATTCTTCCTAGTCGAGGAGAAGCTCGTAAGATGATACAAAACAGTGGAATTAGTATAAATGGTCAGAACATATTAAATCCTTCAGAAACAATTACTACCGTGCAATTGCTGCATGGCAAATACCTGCTGGTGCAAAAAGGAAAGAAAAACTACTATCTGCTGATAGCTGAGTAATAGTAAATAAACTGATTTCAACAGAACAGCCTGCTAGTAACCCAGTAGGCTGTTTTATTTATCAAAACTCTTTACTGTAATCATAAGCACCAGCTACTTCTTTCTACCTTCTTGTATTATTTGTAGCGGAATATTAATCCTTTATCTCATTTTGCTTTTAAAAAATGTGGTTGCTTAAACTTTTACCGTTGTTATAGTATCCCAACAAAAACTTTTATATGCAAAAGATAACAGGATTATTGCTACTTGGATGCTTGATTTTCTTCCTTGCCGGGTCTCCGGTTCTCTGACCCGGCGAATTTGCTTCATTCCCCCTATCAATAAAGCTCAATAGATATATCACTGATGAATGGTTCCAACGCCGCATGAGTTCAATAGATAAATAATAGCCTGGCCCAAAAAGAAAATGGTAAAAATAATGCTACCCGTGATGGGAAACCCAACAAAGTCATTACCGCTATTAATTACAAATCCTAATTCCTAAATTTCACAACTGCCTTAAACCTTCTACCCTATTCTCCTATCGCAGCAGAAAATTTTTGTATGAAAAAATGGATAGGATTAGCTCTGATTGGCTGTATGATAACAGGAATGGCTTCGGCTCAATACCGCTACCGGGGCCGCATGTATATGGGCAATACCCAACCCCGCTACCGGCAGCAGCAGCCGGTACGCCAACAACGCATCAACGATGGTTTCCAGCCGTCATTCAATCTTTCATTTGGGTATGGCTTTCCCAACCTGGATAAGAACAATATGCTGGAGTTTGGTAATTATTACCCTGGCAAAGCGTCGCAAACAGGGCCGTTTATGGCCAGTGCCGATTACCAGTTTAGCCGCACTACTTCTATAGGTATAATGGCTACTTATGGAAAAGTGAACCAGCCTTACTACTTTAGAAATGATGTGTCGCCCACCTTTACCGGCAAGCTGGAAAACACAGCAATCATGCTAAACCTGATGAATTATTTTTCGGGCAGCAAATCGGTGCAACCCTATCTGCGTACTGCTATTGGTATCAATCTTCCGCATAGCAGCTACCTCGACGACCAGACAGGTGCCGCAGTTGCCCGACCTAATGATGATAATACTTTGGCTTACCAAGCTAGTTTAGGATTAAAAATCAATTTCACTCCACGGGCCGGCTTCTTTGCAGAGGCAGGCTATGGCAAGTACATCGTAGCAGGTGGGCTGGCTTTTAAATTCTAAGGATTTTATAATCGCAACTGCAAACAAGTAAAGCCGGGCTAGTATAGCTTCGGCTTTTCTGTTTAGCGTGGGTTTAACAATACATGCTTTAAATCCTTTTCATATTTGCGTGTCTCTATTTACCTGGTGAACTGCTTCAAAAAACATATTACCCGTTTTACAGTGCTGTTATTAGCCCTGCAAATACTCAACCTGAGTGTACAGAGCCGACCTGCCACCGATGCGAATGATAGTTATATGCTGAGCCATTCGCACCAGGAAAACCCCATTGACCACTTGCTGGAATATGTAATAGAACGGGTGATGAAAGACAAAAATGCTTTTCCTGAGGATGCCAATACAGAAAAACGAGGCCGTGACCCAATGCAGTTTGAAAAAACAACGGCGTTCAATCTTTATCTTTCCTACTACACTTCTATCAAAATAGAAACTCCGGTGCATCATATTCTTCCTACGCACCAGGATGCTTACGCAGAAGGTTATTACTATCTTTTTGCTTCCGAAATCAATCCGCCGCCACCCAAGGTTTAGCCTGTGCTGAAAAGCACCTTTTTACTATCAACAGCATCGCCTTTGCATGCTATTGAATTGATTTCAACCAGTTGATACTTGTTTAGCTGTTTTAATTACTGACTTAATAATCAGTTACTACTGGCATTCATTTACACCTGGTTTGTACCCCATTTATTTAGGCTAAATCATCAAATTGTATGTATTCCCCATTGCCCCGCCGGGCAATGCAGCATGTGGTAAAAGTATTTGCCGTGTGTCTGCTATGTAGTGCTGTGCTGCTGACAAAAGCCCAGCAAACTACTGACACTCTTACTTTAGATATACCCGGCGCAGAAAAATTATTTCTTCAAAAAAACTTAACCCTATTAGCAGCCCGCTACAATGTGGATGCACAAAGAGCACTCATTCAGCAGGCTCGTTTGTGGGACAACCCTTACATCACCACCGACCAAAATATCTTCGACCAGCAGGGTAAGTTTTTTGCCCACAATAAAACCTACGGACAGATATATGTGCAAGCCAGCCAGCTAATACGTACTGCTGGTAAGCTAAGTAAGCTATCCCAATTAGCTGAAGACAATACAGGCTTGGCTCAGGCACAGTTTAACGATGTGCTACGTACACTACGTTATACGCTTATAAATGACATGTTGGAGGTAAACAACCTGTTACAAAATCAGCAAGTGTACACCCGCCAGTTATCAGAATTAGGTCGCCTGCAAATTGGTTTGAAAGCCCAATTGAATATTGGTAATATATCGGTGAAGGATTACACCCGTGTAGAGGCTTTGATTTTTGGTCTTCGTAATGAGGTAGGCATCTTACAAAGTCAACTCATCCCCTACCAGCAGGAACTGAAATTACTGATTGGAGTTACCGATAGCAGCACGTTTGTAAAACCACAGATTCTCTACGACTACAGCCGCTACGACAATGCACCGCTACCTTCTCAAACAGCACTTGTAGATACTGCAAAAATTTACCGGCCTGATCTGGCCATT
This sequence comes from uncultured Chitinophagaceae bacterium, assembly GCA_964242675.1. Taxonomy (GTDB): domain Bacteria; phylum Bacteroidota; class Bacteroidia; order Chitinophagales; family Chitinophagaceae; genus JAZKFT01. The sequence continues at coordinate 2,939 of CAXTDG010000186.1, read as the reverse complement.
CAGCAAAATCAATTGCTATATGCCAACGACAATGTAATCTACCAAAGAGCGCTGGCTAAGCCAGATATTACCGCTGGTCTTTCCTACGACCAACGCAGTAGTTATGCTCCTAACTACGTTGGCTTGCAGGTTGGTTTACCTATCCCTTTATTCAACCGAAATCAGGGCAATATCAAAAGTGCTGAGATACAGGTAAAGCAGCAGGAAACCAATGTGGATGCAGTAAATGGCCGCATTGATAATGAGGTGGAAAGTGCGGTGAAGCTGGTTCGTTTTTACCAGGCATTAAATAATAAAGAGCAGCAAGATTTGGCCAATCAGTACGATATGCTACTAAACAATGTAATAAAGGTGTATGGCGAACGACAGATTGGTATACTGGAATTCATTGACTTCATTGACACCTATAAAGAAACGCAGTTGAAACTGATAGCTCAACGCATTAACTTGGTACAGGCTGTGGCTCAACTGAATTTTACTATCAACAAAGACATTTTACCCATCCAATAATTAGTTACTCAGTTTCTGCAAGTCGCCAATTCCGGCATGTGTAAACACAAGCCAAGACGATTTTCAGAATGACCTGAGTACTACAAAAAACTCCCCTGTAACATGAAAACAGTAATTATAATGAGCACCATAATAGTTTCTCTCACTATCGTTTCCTGCGGAAAAAAATCTGAGCCTGTAGAAGCTGATCAGCCATTTGTATTAAGCGATACCATGGCTAAAATGATAACCTTGGGCGAAGTAAAACAGTCGGCCATACAAGATCAGTTGGCCTTAAGCGGTGAGGTTTCTTTCGACGAAAATTCTGTTGTAAAAATATTCCCCAACAGCAGCGGACAAGTACAAAAAACAAATGTGAGCCTGGGTGATAAAGTAAGTGCCGGACAACTGCTGGCAGTAATTAAAAGCGCTGATGTAGCTGGCAACTATAGCGACCTGAGCAGCAGCAATGCTGACCTGGCGATTGCTAAACGCCAAATGGACAACGCTGAATCGCTATATAAAAACGGCATCTCCAGTCAGAAAGAATATGAAGAAACAAAAGAAGATTACAACAAAGCCGTAGCGGCCCGCAACAAAATCACTTCACTCATTAATATCAATGGTGGTGGCAATACTTCTGCTGGCGGTTTGTACTACATCAAGGCTCCCATCAGCGGCTTTATTGTAGAGAAAAAAGTAAATGCTGGTTCTTTTATCCGGCAGGATGCTGGCGATAATATGTTTACCATTAGCAGCTTGCAAAACGTATGGATATGGGCTAATGTATACGAGACCGATATTTCAAAAGTTAAGACCGGCTACTCTGCCATCATTACCACCGCAGCTTACCCTGATCGTAAATTTTATGGCACCATCAACCAGGTAAGCCAGGTGCTGGATCCTGAAAGTAAAGCGATGCGGGTGAAAGTGCAATTACCGAACAACGAGCTGTTGCTGAAGCCACAAATGTTTACCAAAGTAACCATTGAAAACCAGGATAGTACCACCGCTCTTACCATACCAGCTGCGGCTTTGGTGCCGCAAGGCCCTAAAAATTACGTAGTGCTTTACCGATCCAATACTAATCTGGATGTGAAGGAAGTAAACGTTATTAAAACACTAGGTAACCTGGCCTATGTAAGCGGTGATGTAAAGCCAGAAGATAAGGTGATTACAACGCATCAAAATCTCATTTTCAATCAACTGGTGAGTCAATAATTCTCAACCGTTCTCTTTTAAAAATGCCTCACCCCTCCCCTCTCCAGGCGGAGAAGGAGACAGATGTGAGACTCTTGTCCCCAAATTAAACTAACCCTGCCGGTGGTACCCGGCTTTGTTATGAATAAACTCATCAAGTCCATCATTTATTTTTCGCTGCGGCATCGCTACCTAGTCTTTTTTATGACGGCGGTGCTGGCAGTCATTGGGTATGTGGCGTATAAAAACACGCCCATCGAAACGTTTCCTGATGTTACCAATACCCAAATTATCATCATCACTCAATGGCCTGGCCGCAGTGCCGAAGAGGTGGAAAAATTTGTAACTATTCCAATTGAAACAGTACTAAACAGCGTACAAAAACGCACCAGTTTGCGAAGCACTTCTTCCTTTGGTTTATCCTATGTGCGGCTCATTTTTGACGATGATGTAGATGATGCATTTGCTCGTCAGCAAGTATTCACACGTATTGGCGGTGCCGATTTGCCAGAAGGCGTAGCTCCCGATGTGCAACCGCCTTATGGCCCTACCGGCGAGATTTATCGCTACACCCTTCGCAGCAAACTCCGCAATATCCGGGACCTGAATACCTTACAGGAATGGGTGCTCGACCGGCAGTTCAAAAGTGTACCCGGCGTGGCTGATGTAAATACATTTAGCGGTGGAGAAAAAATTTATGAAGTGCAAGTAAACCCTAACAATATTCAGAACTATGGCCTTACGCCGCTGGATGTGTATAATGCGGTAAACAAAAGCAATATCAATGTAGGTGGCGATGTGCTAAACCAAAATGGTCAGTCGTTTATCGTTCGGGGTATTGGAGTACTTAACAACATTGATGAGATCAATAACATCATCGTTACTAAAAAGAACGGTGTGCCCATACTAGTGAAAAACCTGGCAACGGTGGTAGAAACCGAGAAGCCTCGATTGGGTCAGGTACACCTCGATAAAAACGACGACATGGTAGAAGGCATCGTAGTAATGCGAAAAGGTGAAAATGCTGAACAGGTGCTGAATGCCATTCATGCGAAAGTGAAAGAACTAAACGAACGCATTTTGCCGAAAGATGTAAAGATCGTTCCCTTCTATGACCGTACTAATTTGATGGAACTGGCTACCCACACGGTGATTCACAACCTCATTGAAGGCATCGTACTGGTAACACTAATCGTACTCGTCTTTATGGCCGATTGGCGTACTACACTCATCGTTGGTATCATCGTTCC
>CAXTDG010000185.1:6619-8323 GCA_964242675.1 uncultured Chitinophagaceae bacterium | reverse complement strand
GGTAAATGGCAACGATAGTGTGTACAAAACCTTTGAAGGCAACCTGGTTGAACGCCTGCCCAATGGCTATGGCATTTTCAGAGAAAAACGTGGCAATGTCGAAATGAAGATCACCGGAAATTTTGTGCTGGGGCAACTAAATGGCAATGCCACCTATGAGGGAAATGTGGGTATTGTAACAAAGATGACCGGTACTTTTAGAGATGATACATTAAAAGCAGGAACTATCTATTATAACGACAATACGGCATACGAATTCAACAAGGACATTGTGCCCGGCAACAGCAACCGCAATAAATACAACATCTTCCCCAGCACGGTAAATGGAAAACCTATTAGCGGCTATGGAAAATATTACACCGCAGAGGGCGGCATTGTTGAAGGTGAATTTTATGTAGATGGCGGCGACTTGTTTGACGTTATTTATACCGATAAAAGCGGAAACAGAATACGCATGGGCTTTAAGGCAGATGGCAATGCGATACCGTATAAAGAGGTGGATGCATGGGCCAAAAAGTACGTGGCCCAATACAAAGCCGACGAAGAAAATAAACGTCAGGTTGCAGCTGCTTATGCCTCAGCACTCAAGCGGCAGGAACAATATGCTGCGGCAGCACAAAACCCCGCCAATTTCACTGATAAATATGAAACGGTAACCTGCTCCGCCTGCAACGGGAAAGGCTATATTATGTCGGGCTATGCGGTAGGTTCCATCTCTTACGTATCGCAGGAGTATATGGACAATTCAGGTAACTGGCGACGAGACCTGAAAGGGTTTGTGCCTGCACACAACGTCACCTCCCGTACTCCCTGCGAAGCCTGCCACAAACGAGGAACCATAACGGTGAAAAACCGGCAGTACACAGGCCCTAAGTTCTAAGTGCAAATAGTTCTAACAAATCTCTCCTCATTTCTTCTGCACACAAGTGGTGGGTGGAAGCGGAACGAATTAAAGCTAATAGTATTTCCTAAATAGCTATTGTACAGCTACAAACCAAAGTTGCTCAGAAAAAGAATAGATACTAATCATTGGTTCCAGCTATTCTTTAATCAATTTAATGATGCTACCCCCTTTTGTTTTAAGCAGGTACATCCCAGCGCTAAGGTTTTCTGTATGAATGAAATTGGTTCCTGATTGTAGCTGTAGTAGCATCACCGTTTTCCCTTCTACATTTGTTAGCTGTGCCGTTTCAGGTTCAGTAGTGCTTACAGTAAAGCCATTTTTAAAAGGATTAGGATACACCACAATACCGCCAGTCCCTGCCATACTGTTTTGCAGCCGAACAATAGGTGAGTAACTAACCTGCCCTTCTTTATCTGTTTGCTTTACCCGATAAAAGCTAACACCGGCCAGCGTTGCAGCATCTGTAAAGTTGTAGCTATTGGTGCCATTTCCTTTGCTGATTAGCGTGGCGGTAGGGCTGTAATGGATGCCATCTGTGCTTCGTTCTACTCCATAAGTAGCTACGTTGGTTTCATTTACATTCCAGGTTATTACGGCTTGTTTACTACTATTGAGGTTGCCCCTTATACTGAGCCATTGCAGTGGCAAAATGACGTTCTGTGTTTTTACAAAGAAGCCACTAAAGCCCGCCACATCAAAACTTACTTCCCAGCGGTTCAAGGTGCTGTTCCAAACAATATCGGCATCGGCAGGATTAATGGTTACCTGGCTGCCGCTATAGGTATTGGGCAGGCCAGTAC
>CAXTDG010000185.1:0-6609 GCA_964242675.1 uncultured Chitinophagaceae bacterium | reverse complement strand
GGTGCCAGCATATTTATCTACCAACAAATTAGCTTTTCCTGTGGCATCTGTTGGACCCGCAGGCAGCCTTGTATTATTGAGGGTATTAAAGGCATCGAATTCGGCTTGTGTAAAGTACAGTGTTACCCGGCCGGTGGCAGTAGTCGCATTACTGGCAGGTGTTATTTCGTAGTGGCGTTTTACGTACAGGGTTGACTGGTTGTTTTCTATCCACACTCTGGCAGTAACAAGGCCACTCACCGGGTTGCTGCCGGTACTGGTAAGCGTGGTAATCAGGTTGCCACAAAGCCCGTACGATACAGTGCCGGTTTGTACATTGGTTGCAGCAGTATTGGCTGTGGCAATAACCGTAGCGGCAGCAGTAGCATTTTCGTACGCACCCTGGTCTGCCGTGCCAGCTACAATGCGGGGCGTATTGCCTAGCGCCAGTGTATCGGCAGTGGAAAGCCATGCATTGCTGCCCGCATTTACAGCGGAGGAATTGCACAGCAGTCGAAGGCCATCATCCGCCGTGCCCCATATACCATCCGGCCCTATAGGGTTAGCCCCATTTACAAATAATGGGTCGGTATCAGAAACTGTATTATTCAGAACGGGTGTAGCTAAATTATAATTTAATCCATTGCCCCACAAAATGCAATTGCTAAGAGTAGTACCCGATCCGCCCCTGTAAATGACGATACCGGGGTTGTAGGCAAAGGTGCAATTGACAAAGTTGAGCGTGGGCGTTCCTGAGGCAAAAATTACAGAACCACCAGCTACTGAATCGCTATAGCAAAAAACGGAATTACTGATTCGGGGGCTGCTATTGGCACCTGAGATAGCAATAGCACTGCCGGATGGGGTAACACTATATGCGGTAAAAACGTTCCGCTCAAATACGCATCTATCCAGCAGGGGCGATGCACCACTGATGTACATACCTGCCCCAATGTTTTCGGAAATATTATTTCGGAAAACACAATTGGTAAAACGTGCTGGCCCCTCGGCTGCCTGCCCTATTTGCAACACGCCACCGCCATACAAAAAAGCATAGTTGTTTTGAAAGATACAATTGCGGACGGTGGGAGACGTATTGTAGTTCTCCATTCCTCCACCGCTTGTACTATTCCCATTCTGTAGTGTGAACCCATCCAGCACCGTAGCAGGTGTTACCCCGTTGTTGTCGTTTTTTACCACTGTTTGATTGCCATTTTGTGTCAGAATGCTGGCATCCAAACTATTTAAGTTGCGTTGGCCGGGGGTGGTCTCCCAACCGGCAAAATGTCCGTACAGGTACATCTTGTCTTTCATTACCAGCGGGGTGCCATTCAGGAAATATTCGCCGACTTTTACAAACACGGTATCCAAAGCACAGCTAGCCAAGTCGTAGGCACTAAGCACACTACCAGTGGCGTTGGCCCAGTCAGCACCATCGCCCCGGCCTGTGGGTGGTGTAGCTACAAATATCTGTTTGCTCGCAAAAAAGGGATATTCATAAGCCCCTATATCGGCAGTTCCGTTTTGCGGACGAGCCGTTCCAATAAAATCGTTGCTTGTGCCTGCTGGTATGGCTGCATTGTTGCCGGCATTAATGCAGGGCGAGCCGCAGGTAAGCCGCAGGCCATCGTCGTATGTACCTACTACGCCATCGAGCCCCGTAAGGTTGGTAGTGTCTTTAAAAAGGGGGTAAATGCTGACATTACCCATACCTGCCGGGGCGCCGCCCTGCACATCGCTGTAGGTGATTGTGGGCGAACCCAAGCCATTATGTACTATACCGCCGGTATTGCTCCACACAATGGTGTTTTGGATAACCGGCCCACCACTGGCACTCTGTATGCAGTTGGTACCGGTGTTTTTATAAAAAGTGCTGTTGCTGATGCGGATGCCGGATAGTACGCTAAATATAGCAGCCCCATTGCTGATAGCACTATTGCCGGTAAACAAGCAATTGGTAATGGTAGAGAAAGACGAAAAAAAGTAAATGCCACCTGCCTGTGTGCCGCTATTATCCTTAAAATAACAGTTGCGAATGGTGGGCGACACCCCAGAGTTCCTCATACCAGCACCACCATCGCCATTAGCCGTACCGCCGGTAATAGTGAAACCATCAAGCAAGCTGCCGGTTGCGGTAAGGCCGTTACCGTTATTATCAATCACCCGGCTACCATTGCCCTGTAGTATAGTGCTGTTGATGGAGTTAAGCGTACGCTGTGCCAGGCCTGTTTCAGTACCAACAAAATGACCCAGCATCTTTACGCCTTCCCGCATCACAAAAGCCTGTCCGCTGGCGGGTTGGTATGTGCCTCCGGCCACTAGTACCGAATCGCCATTGCAGGCAGCAAAGTCTATCATGTCTTGCAGGTTGTCGCTGGCATCAGCCCAGGAAGTTCCGTATTTGCTACCGGCACCACCCACTTTTACATACAGCTTTTTCCCAATGGCATACGTGTATTCATAGGCTCCTATATCTACCGTGCTATTCTGAATGCGGATGTAATTGGCAAAATCAGTTGTAATACTAGTAGGTACTGCGTTATTATCTCCGGCATTGATAACAGGAGAACCACAACCTACCCGCAGGCCATCATCTACTGTTCCCCAAGTGCTATCCTTACCAATTGGGCTGGCGGTGTTTACAAATAAAGGGTCGGCGCTGATGTTGCCTGTGCCTAATGGTACACCACCCTGCACATCGGAATAGGTGATGGTAGGAGTACTATTATCGTTGTAAATGCCGGATGAATTGCCCCAGACAATGCTATTGCGAATAAGGGCAGCCGACTGAAAATTAGCTATCCCACCACCATCATTGGCCGTGTTATTTTGGATGGTACAATTGGTAATGATGGCCGGCTTAATGGAATTGTACACTGCACCGCCATTACCCCCGGAAGTATTGTTTGTAAAAACACAATTGGTAACAGGGATAGCAGTGCCCGTTCCGTTGAACATTCCGGCACCGCTGGAAGTGGTGGTATTGCCATCGAATACGCAACCTACAATAGTAGGCTGGGCAGCATTACTATTGGCCATGCCACCTCCTGAAGCAGCCCTGTTGCTACGGAAAATGCAGTTGCTGATAGCTGGCAGGGCTCCGCCTGCATTGTACATGCCTCCCCCAAAACTACTGGCGGTATTACTCTCGAAAATGCAGTTGCTCACTCCCGGCGATACTCCAATATTACTCATGCCCCCACCATTGGTACTGCTTCCGTTTTTTAGGGTAAATCCATCCAATATCGCTGCGGCGGTCAGGCCATTTGCATTGTTGTTCATTACCCGATTACCATTACCCATCAGGAAGCTGGTGTCGGTAGTATGAAGGTTGCGTTGACCCAATACTGTTTCTGTACCAGCAAAATGCCCATAGATTTTTACCCCTTCCATCATGGTGAATGATTGCCCCGTAGCAGGTGTATAAGCACCTTTGGCCACAAATACAGAATCCCGGTAGCAATAGGCCTGGTTAACGGCGGTTTGTAAATTGTTGGTAGCACTGGCCCAGCTATCGCCATCCATATTGCCAGTACCGGTAGCTGTTACAAATAATTTGCCTTGCGAAGCAGAAGCTGCTTCATAAGCACCCATATCCACCTTATTTCGGATGCGTTGATAACCGGCAAAATCGGTGGTAACGCTATCTGGCACCAGGTCATTGCTGCCTGTATTAATGCACAACGAACGACAACCCAACCGCAGTCCGTCATCAGCAGTACCCCAAATACCATCGGCCCCTACGGCGTTGGCGGCATTTACAAAATTGGGGTCGGTGCTTAGGTTGCCTGTGCCCGCCAATACACCACCTTGAATGTTACTGTAAATAATGCTTGCCAACGCATCGGTGTAAGAGAGGGCTGAAGCATTGCCCCACACAATGGTGTTGCTAATATTGCTTTTCCGTAGGGTACTGCCATTGGCAAAAGCAATGGCTGCGGCAGTACCGGCCGTGTTGCTGGTAAAAGTGCAGTTGTCAATAGTGGCAGCCGTAGCAGTAACCGCCATGCCGCCACCAGTTCCTGTAGTGGTATTGTTTAGAAAAATGGTGTTGGCCACCAGCATTTGCGAGCAATTAGTGCTACGTATACCAGCCCCTGCCGTAGCGCTGCCAGAGGTAGCTGTGTTACCTTCGAACAGGCAACTAATGAGGAAAATAGCGTGGCCGTTCATTGTTTCCATACCGCCACCATTGGGTGCAGTATTGTTGCGGAAAATACAGTTTAGCAGGCGAGGTATAGATAAACTGCTGTTGTACAACCCGCCGCCGCCTGCGCCGGAGGTATTGTTCTGAAACAAACATTTATTCAACACCGGTGCGGCCAACCCAATATTGTACATGCCGCCGCCGTAGGAAACGGCCGTATTGTTTTGAAAAGTACAGTTGCTAACAGCAGCTACCGATGTGCCATCATTATACATGCCGCTACCGTTTTGGCTACCCGTATTGTTTTGGAAAGTAGTGTTCTGAACAGTAAGTTTAGTAGTGCTGGTATTGTATAACCCTCCGCCCATGGGGGCAGTATTGTTTTGGAAAACACCGTTACTAACCGTAGCTGTTCCTGAACCTGTAGTGTACAAGCCGCCGCCTCCTGATGGCCCGCTGTTATTCTGGAAATTACAGTTGTTAATCGCAGTATTTCCCGTACCGGTGTTGTAAATACCACCGCCTGCATTGCCGGTATTTCCTTTAAAAACACAATCTGTAACAGTAGGTGACGATGCCCCTTCGTTGTAGATGCCAGCACCATTAGCGCTAGCTACATTATTGAGGAATACACAATTGCTAATGGTAGGCGATGTATTGGTATTGCGGATGCCAGCGCCGTTGGCAGCCTGTCCATCTTTAATGGCAAAGCCATCCAATATTGTTACAGCAGTCAAACCAGTGTTATTGTTTACAATTACACTGGCTCCGTTACCTTTTAAAAAGGAAGTGTCTGTAGAAGCCAGATTCCGCTGGGCCAGGCTGGTTTCCATACCGGCAAAATGCCCGAATACCCGTATGCCTTCTCTTAAAATAAATGACTGCCCCAATGGCGGCGTATAAGTTCCTCTGGCTACAAAAATGGTATCCCGGCAAATGGCCCCATTGATGGTAGCCTGCAGGTTGTCGCTGGCATTGGCCCAACTAAGGCCGTCTTTGGTACCGGAGCCGCCCACTTTCACATACCGCTTGCCGCCGGGGGTGGCAGGTAGTTCGTAGATACCCATGTCCACCCGGTCGAGATTGCGGGGGGCACCACCATAATCGGTGATAACGCCGGTAGCTGCAATGGTATTATTATCACCGCCATTTACACAAGGCGATGAACAGGGCAGCCGCAGGCCGTCGTCGGCCGTGCCCCATACATTATCAGGGCCAAGAGGGTTAGATGGATTTACAAATAGTGGGTCGGAGCGGATAATTCCGGCGCCAGCATAATTACCTTTTTGTATGTCACAGTAAGAAATGGTTGGGGTTCCGCCCTTAATCAGAATATCAAAACTGATATTATTACTGCTGGCCCAAAATATACAGTTGCTGATGGACGGGTCACCTCCTTCTACTGTTACTGGCCGGTTTTCGCCATAGAATGTGCAGTTCACCACCTTAGTGGAAACTGCATTAATGAGAAGGCCTGCTGCTCCACTATTTAAAAATAGGCAGTTAACCACTTTTGAATTTCCGCTAGCAAGGCTAAGCCCCCCTCCGTTATTTTCAAATATTGTGTTGTACACCTCCAAAGGTTGGCCCTGAGAGGTAACAGCAGCGCTGGACAGCCCCTGCTGGTTGTACCTTACAAAACTGTTTCTTATAACTGCCGGGCTATTGGTAAGCGATATAGCACCCGACGACCCTGCACCATAGTTGTCTGAAAACGTGCAGTTCAGAATAGATACCGAAGTGCAATTTTGAGCAACCAAACCGCCGCCATAGCCAAAAGAAAACCCCGGGCCCGTCCACTCACCCCGGTTGCCGCTGAACTGGCAATTGTTGAGCGTACAGGTTCCACCAACGGCATATATACCGCCGCCCCGCTGGCCAGCATTATTTAAGAAAATACAGTTTGTAATTACCGACGATACATTGTCGTTATACATAGCGCCACCATACGAACTATCGGTTGTGGTATTGTGCAAAAAAACACAGTTGCTGATAGTAGGCGACACATTTAGATTGTACATACCGCTACCACTCTTGGTGCTGCCATCACTAATGGTAAAGCCATCCAGCACCGCTGCTGCCGTTAGTGCGTTATTAGCGTTGTAAAACACCCTGTTCCCAGCCCCCTTCAGGTTACTGGTATCGGTACTGTTCAGGCTGCGCTGGCTTAGGGACGTTTCCGTGCCGGCAAAATGCCCGTACATCTTCACCCCTTCTTTCATAACAAATGCGGTGTTGAACGAGGGCTGGTATGTGCCTTTGGCTACCCATACCTGGTCGTTAGCAGCAGAGGCATCTATTATTCCCTGCACATTGCTACTGGCAGCCGCCCAACTGCTGCCATTGCCGGTGCCACCAGGTTTTACATATCGAATGGTTTGGGCAGTGCTGCTTAAAAAGAAAAATACTAGAAGGGAAAAAGTAACGATTGCTTTCACGGCGTACAGGTTTTAGAATGTTACGGAAGGAAAACGCACCGGCTC
>CAXTDG010000184.1:0-8378 GCA_964242675.1 uncultured Chitinophagaceae bacterium | reverse complement strand
GCCACGGGCTGCTGGTTTCTGTTGCATCAGTTATCTATCGTTTTAAAAAATTGGTGAATGAAAAAAGGCAGCAATAAACTGCTGCCTTTCTATAAGTAGGAAAGTTTAATCTTCTTCGGTTTCTTCCTGAGCTGCTGCATAGTTGATTTTGTTTTTAGCAATATCACTCAGCATTTCATCGGCAGCTTTTTCTTCTTCCAGTGTTTGGCCCAGTAAGGCTTTTATTTCATCCAAACCCAACGTTTCGGCTAGTTGTGCCAGCCCGCCGTAGGTAGAGATTTCGTAGTGCTCTATTTTTTGCGAAGCCAGTATAATACCTACATCACGGGTGGCAGTACCTTTATCGGTATCTTCTAATATGCCTTCGCCTTCTTTGGTAATACCTTCCATGGCATCGCACTTTTTTGCTTGTGCTTTTTTACCTAGTAGTTCAAATACTTTTTCCAGGCGTTCAATCTGGGTTTTGGTTACTTCCAGGTGCTGTGCAATAGCATTTGCCAGGTCGGGTGAGGTGGCCGCTTTCTTCATTTTAGGAAGCACTTTGGTCAGGTGTTTTTCGGCCCAGTAAATGTCTTTTACTTCATCGCAAAAAAACTCCAGCAGCGCTGGTTCTGTTTTGGTAGATTTTGTAGGTACGGGTGCAGATTTAGGTGCTGCTTTTTTGGTCTTAGCTGTTGTAGGCATAGCATTAAAGTTTGGAGCCAATTGGCTAAATACCATGCCAGTAAGATTGAATAGAACAACCTTAATTCACAATAATTTTAAAGTAAAACTTGTGTTTAGAAAATGATTAGAAAAAGTAAACAGATGGGAAATTATTTCTTGAAACAGGAAGGCGTAGAACGATATTTTTCTTTTTCTTAAAATCAAAATACAGGAGTTGCTAAAACCAGATTGGCCAAAACTAAATTCACGATTGACGATTCACGCCTCACGTTCTTCATTCACCATTCACCCAAAGTCCTCTTTTTGTGAAATGCTTTCTACACCAACAAACCTGGCCACAAGAACCAGCACCTAATTGTGGCTTCTTACTTACTTTAGTCGGCTGACAATACTGTTATCTTCTTCACTCAATTAGTTATCATTATGAAGACATTTCTTTTACTATTAACTATCTGTTTTGCCTGCAAAGGCTGGTCGCAACCAAAAGAGGAAGCTGCTATCCGAAAACTAATGGCTACTCAGGAAGCCGCCTGGAACCGGGGAGATATACCCGTTTTTATGCAAGGCTACTGGAACAACGATTCGCTCTTGTTTGTAGGAAAAAATGGTCCGACATACGGCTGGCAAAAAACGCTGGATAACTATAAAACGGGCTATCCCGACACCGCTACCATGGGCCAGCTTCATTTTGATCTGCTACAACTAAAACCGCTAAGCACCGACTATTATTTTGTATTGGGAAAATGGCACCTGACCCGTTCAAAAGGCGATGTGGGTGGCGCATTCACTCTTATTTTTCGTCGCTTCAAAGACGGCTGGAAAATCATTGCCGATCATTCTTCTTAAAACAGCCGTTTAAGGTTCTGAATGTTGAACAGTGTTGCTACCTATAGGATAACCAAAATTATGTTCACCATTTACGCCTTACGTTCTCATTCACATTGTTCACTGTTCATTATTCATTGTTCATTTTTCCCATCACCAAAATGATTGCCCTTATCACTGCCAAAGTTCATCCTTACCTGATAGAAACGCTGCAAGCCAAAGGTTACGAAGTGCTCTACGAACCAGCTATTACCTACGACGAACTGTTGCTAAAAATAGCAGGTATCAAAGGCCTGATTGTAACCACCCGGCTCAAGATTGATGCACCTATGCTCAGCGCTGCCACCAATCTGAAATGGATAGGCCGCCTCGGCAGCGGGCTCGAACTGATTGATACTACTTATGCCGCCACCCGCAACATAACCGTAGTTAGCAGCCCTGAGGGCAACCGCAACGCTGTGGCCGAGCAGGCTTTGGGGATGCTCTTAAATTTGCTAAACAAAATAAACAGCGCCGTACAGGAAGTAAAAGAAGGTAAGTGGATACGGGATGCCAACCGGGCTACCGAACTCAGCGGCAAAACGGTTGGCCTTATTGGGTATGGAAATACCGGTGGTGCTTTTGCCCGGTTATTGGCACCTTTCAACGTTACGGTGCTGGCTTACGATAAGTACAAATTCGGCTTTGCCAAAGGCCATGTACGGGAAGCCAGCCTGGAGCAGGTTTGTCGCTATAGCAACGTTATTTCCTTTCATGTGCCGCTTACCGATGACACCTACCACATGGCCAACGAAAGCCTGTTTGCCCAATGCCAGCAACAACCAGTGTTACTCAATACCAGCCGGGGCAAAGTGGTAGATACTGCCAGCCTGCGTCCTGCTTTGGAAGCCGGTTTGCTCAGCGCCGTGGGACTCGATGTGCTGGAAAACGAAAAAATAGAAACCTGGGCCGGGACCGAAAAAGAGCAACTTGATTGGCTACTAGCTCAACCCAATGTCCTCATTACGCCGCACATAGCCGGGTACAGCCACGAAGCGTTTCTGAAAATGGCTGAGGTAACGCTGAAAAAACTCAGCACTGCTGGGGTGCTATAGCAGAGACAAAGCATGCCTTATCTCTACATAATATCTTCATCTGCCTGCAGGCTACTACTGCTCATCCCTCATATAAAAGACCACGAAACGGCATTTTATTTGAAACGGTGTTAAAACTAGTTTGCCATTGCTCATTGGTTACTGCAAACCTTTGTTTTAGCCAAAAAACGGATTATATTGCACGCTAATAGCAACGCTTCCACCATTTTGGCGGAGGCGTTGTTATTTTTTTTGTCTATCAACACTAAACAATACGTATGATTTTATGAATGTGAATTACGTAACAGCCGAAACGCTGGAAAAAATGAAGGAGGAACTGCAGCACCTGAAAGCCGTAGAGCGGCCTGCTGCCAGCCGAGCCATAGCCGAAGCCCGTGAAAAAGGCGACCTAAAAGAGAACGCCGAATACGATGCCGCTAAAGAAGCTCAGGGAATATTGGAGTCTAAAATAAAAATGCTGGAAGGCACCCTTGCCATTTCCCGCATTGTAGAAACCGGCACCATTGATACCAGTAAAGTGAGCATCCTTACCCGTGTAAAGATTACAAACGTGGCTACCAAAAAAACAATGGAATACCAGATAGTGGGCGAAAACGAAGCCGACCTGAAAGCGGGTAAAATCTCCATTACTTCTCCCATTGGGCAAGGGCTGCTAGGCAAAGTAGTTGGTGAAATAGCCGAAGTGAAAGCCCCCAACGGCACTATCAAATTCAAGGTAGAAGATATTTCAGTGTAGTAGTGAATGGTGAATAGTTAATGGTGGATGACTGTATAGTTTATCAATAGACCTTGTCATTACAACATTAAAAACGAAAGTCAATTAAATGGCTTTCGTTTTTTTATGCCCCTATCTTCTGGATGCCACCACTATTTTTGCCTGTAACTCTTTCATCATGTTTCACGCCTCACGTCTATCATTCACTATTCACCATTGACCATTCACCAAATGACCATTTTTTTCAAAATCATTACCGGGCAAATTCCTTCTTATAAAATAGCAGAGAACGATAAGTTTTTTGCCTTTCTCGATATTTCGCCAGTACAAAAAGGCCATACGCTGGTAGTGCCCAAAGTAGAAGTAGATAAAATATTCGACGTGCCGGACGACTACTTAGCAGAGCTGCTGCTTTTTGCCAAACCCATAGCCCATGCCATCGAAAAAAGCTTTGATTGCAACCGGGTAAGTATCGTCACCATTGGGTTGGAAGTGCCACATGCACATGTACATCTTATTCCCATCAGTAAAACAGAAGACATGCTGCCGACGAATGAGAAACTGAAACTATCGGCGGCGGAGTTTATAGAAGTGCAGAAGAGGATTGTGGCAGCGATGTAATGATTTCATCTAATGCCCCGATTCGTGTCTCCACGAATCGGAATGGTCGGACCGGTACAAATTCGAATACAATCATGCAACCAGCCGTAAAGCTGGTTCGTGGGGACACGAACCAGAGCAGCAGGGGCATCCATTTTCCCTTTTTACTTTCGAACTTTTACTTTGTAATCCTTCCCGGATTCTGCGTAATAAAAGCATCCCAGCCACCCCCTTTTACTTTTTTATCAGCGGTGGTGGTACCGGCAATTGCATTTGCCTGGTAGTGGTGGCAAACGGCTACGGCCAGTGCATCGCTGGCATCCATCATATCGGGGCGTTCTTTTAGTTGCAGGGTCATTTCCAGCATTTTCCAAACCTGTTCTTTATCAGCGTTTCCATTACCAGTTACGGATTGTTTCACTTTGCGGGGGGAATATTCTGTTACGCTTAGGCCATGCGTCATAGCGGCGGCAATGGCCACGCCCTGTGCCCGGCCCAGCTTCAGCATACTCTGCACATTTTTTCCAAAAAAAGGCGCTTCAATAGCAAAAGCATCGGGCTGATACTGCACAATTACCTGCTTAATGGTATGGTGAATAACTTCCAGCCGTTCATACATGTCTCGCTTGTAGCCCATTTTCAGTACATCCATGTGTATCAGCGATAGCTTATTGCCCTGCACCTGCAACACTGCATACCCCATGGCTACCGATCCGGGGTCAACGCCTAATATGATATTGTGAACCAAAATTTTACAATAGATTTTAAAGGGAACCGTTTAGGATAAGACGCTGTACAGCAGCAGGGTTTTACAATTTGTTCAATCAGGTACTGGAACTCACTTATACTTTTAAGCTGTTTTGCCTATTGTTTTTGCCCATTGCCTGTTTGGATTAGTAGTACAAACAAAACCACTGCTGTTTTACTGCTCTTTCCGACTTCGAAAGTAAATACTAATTTGCCCGCCGTTCGCAAACCCTAAAACTTTTCTGCTACTTGCCAGGTAAAAAGCTTCGTTTCTTCCTCAATTACTTCATAGGCCCGGTGCTTTTTGTAGTGCTTTCGCTTTCCATATACCGGCAGGTGCAGCAGCAGCCCGACTGGCAACAAAAGTGGCATGTCATCCGCCAATCGCTTACCGGGCCACAGGCAGGTTTGCTATATGCCGCCATTGGGCTAATGATGGTAAATTGGGGGCTGGAGGCAAAAAAATGGCAACTACTGCTACAACATATTCAGCCCCTATCCTTTTTAAAGTCGTTTGAAAGTGTGCTGAGCGGCGTAGCTTTTACCATGATAACTCCCAACCGCATGGGCGAATTTATAGGGCGGGTGTTTTATGTGGAAGAGGGCAAACGCATTCAGGCAGCTACGCTTACGTTTGTTGGCAGCATCAGCCAGTTAATTATTACACTAGTGGCCGGTATTACAGGCCTGGCAACGCTGCGAAGCCGTTTGTTGCACTCTGTGGAAGTACAATATCTTTCTGCCTTGTGGATTGACGGACTGCTGTTTGGAACGGCAGGGGCGCTGGCTGTATTATTACTGTTTTACTTTAAAATAAGCTGGCTGGTACGCCTGGCCGAAAAAGTACCCCTGTTACAGAAATACACATCTTTCATTCAGCAGTTAGATAATTTCAGCACTGGCGAACTGCTCCAGATCCTGGGGCTATCTGCTGTTCGCTTCTGCATTTTTACGGTACAGTATGTTTTGCTTTTTTATTTGTTTGATGTGCCTATGCCGCTATGGCCTGCCTGCTGCGCCACAGCCGTTATGTTTTTGATACTAGCCATGATACCTATGCCGGGTATTGCCGAACTGGGCATTAGGGGCAAAACCGGTATTGCCCTGTTCATGCTTTTTAGCGACAACCAGATAGGTATATTGGCTGCTATGGGCAGCGTTTGGCTAATTAACATTATTTTCCCGGCAATACTTGGCAGCTTGCTGATACTAAATGTGAAGCTGTTTGGTAAAAACAATGTGAATACTTTGATACAACGTAACAGTTGAGCCGATTTTTACGTAAATACTCTAAACACCAATAAGTCTGATGAAGAGATTGATACTTGCTATAGGAATAATGATAAATCTGGTAAATGGATCTGCATATAGCCAGGGTTTTTGTGATGCTAACAGCACTAAAAATGTTTGTTTTAAATCCGGGGAGAATGTATCGTTTTACGTTTTTTATACCTTGGCTGGTGTATGGCTGCATGCTGGTACGGCCAAATTTGTAGTAACGCAGGAGCGCCTGAACAACAAACCGGTGTGGCACTTTGATGGTACAGGTATATCGCTGCCAGCATACGATAAGTTTTATAAAGTGAACGACCGCTACCAGAGCTATGTAGATACCAATACGCTACAGCCGCTGAAGTTTGTGCGAAATGTAGATGAAGGCAAGTTTAGAAAAGACGAGCTTATTACATTTAATAAAAGCAACAACACCGCCAATACAGCGGATGGAAAATCGTTCAAAGTGCCTTCCTGTGTACACGATGTAATGAGCCAGGTATATTATGCCCGCAATATTGATTTTAATAAATACAAGGTGAATGACACCATTCCATTCAACCTTTTTCTGGATAATGAAGTAAACAAAGTGTACATCCGCTACCTGGGAAAAGAAACAATCAAATCAAAATATGGCAAATTTCGTTGCCTGAAATTCAGGCCGCTATTATTGCAGGGCAGCATGTTTAATGCCGGCGAAAAAATGACGGTATGGGTAAGTGATGATGATAATCGCCTACCTATCCGCATTGAAAGTGCCATATCGGTTGGAAGCGTAAAAGTGGATATGATGATGTATCAGAATCTAAAATATCCGCTCACTTCACTGATTAAGATATAGGGGAAAGCCAAGCCCCCACCAAACCTCCCCCAACAGGGGATGCTTTAGAACCGTAAGGTTTTAAAGCATCCATTTACTTTAGGGTTGACTTAAATACGGTTTTCTGGTTCTCCCCCGTTGGGGGAGTTAGAGGGGGCTTAACTTAAAAGTCTCCTTCACCCGTATTCCTTTTTCTGTTTGTTGCAGGGTGCAGCACTCTATGTTAAGGTCATGTTCCAGAAACAGAGTATAGTCGTTAGCCACTGCTTCTGTCAGGAATGCTCTTTTTTCTTCCAGCGTAGTATTGGGAAACATATCATAAGCCATTACATAAGCCAGCGGAATATGAGCTACCGCCGGTATCAGGTCGGCTGCAAATACAATCGTTTTATCGCCGTAAGTAAGTTTGGGTAGCATCATGGCCTCGGTATGGCCATTTACTGTAATTACCGAAATATTGGGCCCAAAAGGAGAGGGGCTTACTTCCAGTCCGTTTACCATTTCGCCAGGGTCAATAAAGCGTAGCCGACTGCTCTCCTGTATCGGTAAAATGTTTTCTTTTAAGAACGAAGCTTTTTCCCTGGCATTGGATTCAGTTGCCCATTGCCAATGACGTTCGTTGCTCCAGTACACGGCGTTAGGAAAAGCCGGAACCAGTTTATTCCCTTCCCTTACAATGCTGCCGCCACAGTGGTCGAAGTGCAGATGGGTAAGAAACACATCGGTAATATCGCTGCGATTGAAGCCGTGTTTGGCCAAGCTTTTATCCAGTGTGTCATCTCCGTTGAGGTAGTAATAGCTGAAGAATTTTTCATCCTGTTTATCGCCCAGGCCGTTATCAATTAGAATTAGGTGGTTGGCTTCTTGCACCAGCAGGCACCGCATAGCCCAGTTGCACAGGTTGTTCTCATCCGCCGGGTTCAGCTTGTTCCAGATGCTTTTAGGCACTACGCCAAACATGGCACCACCATCCAGTTTAAAGTTGCCTGTATCAATTGTAAATAGTTTCATAGTCGGAGAGGTATAAGAAAAGATTGCAGGGGTTAAATGTATTGGAATACAATTGCCAATTTCACAAAAACAGGTAATTCCTCATTGTCGACATAACAGTTTTTTACCGGATAAAGCAGCATTTGACTATTGTTATTTGTTTTAGCTGTTTAAAAAAAAGCAGTATTGCCTGTTTTCTTTTAAAATCGTGTTTTCGACTCAATGAGGAAGAGATGCATCGTTTTATGTATTTTATTTTGAGATAACGGCTACAAGTGGCAAACTAGTTATCTGGTAAAGAAGTATATAAAAAGGAAGCGGCATACTCTAAACGTAAACAAAAATTGGCTGATAATCAATCTCCTGTGCACTTTACTCAATTGATATTTGAAAAATTCCTGCATTGTTTTGCTTTTGTAAAAAAAACTTGACTTTCATGAATTCTGACATGTAGCGTCGGTCAGATTCCCGACTTCTTGGAGGATGCAGAGGCGCGAATTGGGGGAATTTTTTCTATAACCCACTCATCCCGCGATACCATAGAATTGCTAATCTTACAAAGCCTTAGCTTTAAGCTAAGACTGGTAATCTGTGTCAATGTCATTAATTTTGACATTTTCGAGAGCATCAGATCCCCGACTTCGCACTC